>DATGQJ010000711.1:0-3644 GCA_035304265.1 Oceanobacillus sp. | reverse complement strand
CAAGGAATTTTCCTACCTAATAAACTCGCGAGTCATGGTGATTATTAGTATACCTGTTCTATCGTTTTTGGGCAAAAACGGTCCAGAACACTCACTTATTCGCCTGTATTTTGAATGGGTTGAAAAACGTCTCGTGCGGGGTGGAGATGCCACGCACAGCATCGATCCGAAGGTGAAGAAAAGCCCGCGTCGTCGGACGTGGGCTTTTCGATTGCGGCAGCGTTACTTCTTCTCTTCTGGGAACTTCATGCTATCCCAGTCCTTCTGGCTGACGAACTTGGTCAACATGCGTCCGTCGGAGGTCTTGCCACGAAGGCCATAGCGTTTCTGGCCATTCTTGGTGGTGAATGTTGTCTTTAGAACATTGTTGTCTTCGATTTTGACCTTCTTGCGGGTCTTGACATCATAAAATTCAACCGCCATTGTGAAAGTCCCCTTCTGTGCTAGAGTATACGAAAGTTTGTGCTGCACGCATTGGTCATTGTACCATAACTTCTTCGCGCAGCGCGAGCGAATTGAGGGAAACTTGTTACCTTTTCATAAAAACTGCACAATCGGCTGCACGGGAAGCGCTCTCGTTAGGCTCACATTGCCCCGCAAAACGACCAGCTTTTCCCGGATTTTCTGCGGCGAAGGTCAGCCGTTGTTGAGGAAATCGCGCACAGTGGTGTGGAATCGCTCCGGTTCGTCCATCATCGGGAAATGACCGGAATTCTCGAACCACGCGATCTTGCTGTGCGGCAGGCTGTCCTTGAGCACCTTGTTCTGGTTGGGGTGAACAATGATGTCTTTTTTGCCGTAAACACCCAGCACCGGCATCCTTAGTTCACCGATCCGCGAACGCAGGTCGGTCTGGCGCAGGGTGGTGATGCTTTCAATGAACGGGGCAATCGTCAGCTTGGCGACATCTTCGGTCAGCATCGCGCCAAGCGCCTTGCCATCTTTTGCCATAAAGTGAGAATAAACACGCAAAAATGGAATGAAACCCGACTGAAACACCGAATACAGCGCCGGAGTGCTCTGCCCCAAGCCGATCCAGCCCCGGTAAGCCGCCAGCTTGAGCAGCGGACTAAGCGACGAGCCTTCAATCGGCGACCCGACGACCACCACCTTCACCACCTTTTCAGGATAGCGAATCGCCGCGCTCAACGACACCGTGCCGCCCATCGAATGCCCGACCAGCGGCGCTTTGACGATGCCCATGCGATCCATGAACTGGTTGACCATGAGAACGAAGTTGTCAACCGAGAACTCTTCTGCCTGATCGCCGGATTCACCAAAACCGAGGAAATCCAGCGCATACATGCGAAACTCGCGGCTCAACAGTTCGAGCGTTTTGCGCCAGATCGCCCAAGAATTCAGCCAGCCATGCAATAAAAGAACAGGGCGTCCGCGTCCGTAAGCCTCGTAGTGGACAATGCCCTGTTCAGTGACCAGTGTTGCCACAATGTCCCATCCCGATGGTGCAGGTTAACTTTCCATCTCCTCTAAAATCGCGTACAGCAGTTCAAGGAGCACGGTTTTGACGCTCTCTTTGTCGTTCGCCACGCACGGAAGCAGCTTCACGCCCTCCTCGATACGCAGCGCGATACGCAGATCGTCGATATTCCACTTGTCCTCCATGTCCTGCTTGTTTGCCGCCACCACGTAAGGCGTGGGGGCATAGGCACGGAAGGTTTCGAGGATACTCTTCGCCTCGCGGAACGTTTCTGGCTTGGTGCTGTCCACCATCACCACGAAACCGAGCATACCCTCAGCGAGAATTTCCCACATGAAATCGAAACGACGCTGACCGGGTGTACCGAAGAGATACAGCACCAGATCGTCATCGACGGTGATGCGCCCGAAGTCCATCGCCACCGTCGTCGCGTCTTTGATGGCTTTTTCGCCCGGTGTGGTAAGCGCACGCTCGGTCTTGACCACATCGATCTCGCTGATGGAACTGATAAACTCGGTTTTCCCTGCGCTGAACGGCCCGGTAATCACCATCTTGACTGTTTGCATAGCCTATCCGTTCTTCCGTACAAGTCCCCTTCAAGGACACAAGTGTTACTAAATTTGCCGGATTCTGTCGATCAGCTTGCGCACGACGGTTTCCTGAACCTGCGGTGCGCGAGAACCGAGACGACCTGTACCCCCCGGCTTGGGTGCGTCTGCCATGCTCGGCGGCTTGATCAACTCGACCAAACCAGCCTGCTCAAGCCCGTAAACGATGCGCCGGATTTCGATCTCCGACATATTGTTGGCTTTGGCGATCTGGCGAATGGTGTTCTTCGGATTGACGAACGAAACCACACGCCATTCTTCCACACTCAGATGGATACCCTTGAACTTCTCGCGCGGGTTATCCGGGAATTTGAGCGCCATATCCAGATTCGGCAAATGCGCGTTAAGCTGCTCGATCTCTTTGATGCGCCGTGCGCCTTCGATGATGACGTTTTCGAGATCGATGGGAACGAGAATCCGATCCGGTGGAGGCAGGGCATTATCCTCAAAGCGGAAAGGACCTTCATTCCACGTGAGTAAATTATACACCACGTCTAGCGTATGTTGCTGAATACTGGAGACAACATCGCGCTGGGTTACATAGTTGGCATTGATGAGGAGAAGCGCGAGCGCCTTATCGCTGGTGTTGCGAGCGCGTTCGCGAATGATGCGTGCCTGATCGTCGGTGAGCTTGCCTGCTTTGTTGAGGACGGAGACGAGGTTGCCATCCTGACCACCAAGCGACGCGGCGATTAACTTGCCAACCTTGAACGCGACACGCGCACGCTCAGCGCCGGGAGCCATCTTGGGCTTCCCCATGGCATCTTTTTCGTTGGTCTTAATCCCTTCAAAGATGGTGAGCGTGCCGGTTTTGCCCGCGAGATTGATGAGATTAAGCAACTGTGTGGTGCTGAAATCTCGGAGATTGCCTTGCAGCGGCATTAACGCCCCCTAACCTTAAACTGGTCTCGCTGATCGCGCAGACGTATAGCAAGATGCAGAACAAGCCAGATCGTAGGGACTGCCGCCCCGATGAGTTTGCCTCAAAATGAATGTTGTGCGAACAGCGCGAAATATTGGTTGATTATAGCTATCGCGCATAACCACGTCAACCTACCCTACGTCTGCAACGATTGTAATATGACTTCGCTCTGAGAACAATTGAGCCTAACCAGTATAATGAAGGTTGTGCAAGGGAAAGGTTGACACGACTGAACCACAATTTGTCTGAGAAATTGGTCACGGTAGAAACGAAGTCCACTACACACAACAATTTCGGGGCGCAAACGTCCTTACAAACTTCTTTGATGCGGGGGCTGATCTTTCTGAGCGCTCTGCTGCTCACTGCCTGCTACACGGGCTTTCGCACGGCGGCGGATGGCGACGTGACCTTTGCGCCAACCGCTACTTCCACGCCGGAACCGACGCCGACTGCTATCCCCGGCTTGATAGGACCGGAATTTGCCCCCAACGTGAACCCGCTCACAGGGTTGACGGTAGACGATCCTGCAATTCTTGAGCGCCGTCCGATGGTGGTGAAAATCTCCAACGCGCCGCCGCTGGTACGCCCGCAGGCAGGGCTGAACGCGGCAGACATCGTTTTCGAGCATTATGCGGAAGGCGGCTTGACTCGATTCTCCGCGATTTTCTACAGTCAA
>DATGQJ010000710.1:0-2942 GCA_035304265.1 Oceanobacillus sp. | reverse complement strand
TTATACCCGCTGTTAGACCGAGCAGGCGGGAAGCTCAACCCAGAAAATCGAGCCGCCGTCTGCCGGACATTCGACGCCAACCCGTCCGTTTTGCGCCTCGGCAAGCTGCTTCACAATCCACAAGCCCAAGCCTGTGCTGTGTTCCGATCCGGTTGGGCGCGTGCTCAGGCGGCTGAACATCTCGAACAGGTTGCCACGTTCATCCGCTGGAATGCCGGGTCCCTGATCGGCGACGCACAGGCGCATCCAACGAGGCGTTTGCTCTGCCCATAATGTAACCGTCGTATCGCGCATACTGAACTTGATGGCGTTGCTCACCAGATTGCTGATCATCTGGCTCAGCAAGCGGTTATCCGCCATTACGTAGGATTCGGACGTTTCCACACGCAGCGCGATATTCTTGTGCTCGGCAGTCAGCGCGTACTGCTTGGCGACGTTTTGCAGGACATCGTTGGTGTTCAGGCAGTCCAGTTCAATCTGCATCCGTCCGGGCTGAAGCGTCATCACGTCGAGAAACACGCGGATCATGTCGTGCATCTCGTCCAGCGTGAGTTCGATGTTGTCCAGAATGATATTGCCCTGTTCGTCATGGGCAACGATGTCGCGCAGCAAGAAATGCGCCATGCGCAAATTGGTGAGCGGACCTTTCAAATCGTGCGAGACGATGCGATAGAAGGTATCCTGCATTTGCTGCGCGATTTGCAGATCGTGAATCGTGCGTTTATGTTCATCGTTCAGTCGCTTCAAGGCAAGCTGGGTTTGCACCCGCGCCCGCACGATGTCTACCTGAATCGGCTTGGCAATGTAATCGTGAGCGCCCATTTCAAGCCCGCGCACCACGTCACTGTTATCGGACTTGGCGGAGATAATGATCACGGGCAGGTCTGCCCAGAGGCAATTGCTGCGAATCTGTTCGAGAATGTCGTAGCCGCTTACGTCTGGCATCATCAGGTCAAGTAAGACCAGATCGACGGCTTCGCGGTTTAAAATTTCTAACGCTGCGTTTCCACAAGATGCACAGAGGACGGTATATTCTTTTTCGAAAAGTCTTTGTAACAGGGTCGAATTGACCATGTCGTCGTCAACGACCAACAGTGTTGGTAGGGTGTTATTCACAGTATCCGATTGGCGTGGCATCGCCAGCATAAACTCCGCCTCCAGGTTCCTCCTACACTGTACACCCGTAACCATTGATAAAAGCATAAATTTTTGTAAGAGAATATTGAGGATTTAACACCTATCTTCAGGTTTGCATTAGCGCAGCGTTACCGACCAGTTTAGGACATGGACGATCACGCCCCCTCGCCGGACATAGAGCACCGGAATGACAGGCTCATCTCCCTCGAATGGTATGGGAATGCCCAACTGCTGGTTATCGACGTAGACGGTGATGGTTTCCGCCTCGACGTTGCGTTCCAGCCGGACACGCAGGTTGCGGGCATCATCCGAACGCTGGCTGATGGTTTCCAAAGAGTCGCCGACACGCTGGCTCAGGCGAATGCTCGACAGGTTCACCAGATTGACCTGAACACCAGCGTTCAGGGCGGGGTCATCGGCGCTCTGAAGCAGCAAACCGAAGTAAACGCCGTCCTCGGCAAGTAAAGGCGGGTTATACACAATCAGGGAAAGTTCCGCTTCTGCGACGGTGATGCGATTTGCCGGATCGTTGCCGTAGGTGCTTTCAAACACGTCCAGCGGCGGCGTGATGAAGATTGTGCCCCCTTCGGTCAATGAACCAACGCCCAGACGCCAGACGCCCTCTTCGATTGGTGCAAACTGCTCACTGTCCCACAATGGCTCAGATTGGTTGTCCGCCAATGCCAGTAGATTCTGCCTGCCTTGTGCGCCCTGCGGCGGAAGCGTTGGCGAGGGAGTGAACGTCGATGTCGGCGTGCTTGTTGCTGTCGCTGTGTCGGATGCGGTTGGCGTATGCGACGGCGTGAACGTCATGGTGTCGGTTGGTGTACGGGTTGGCGTAAGCGATTCCGTACCACGTGGCGCAATGGTTGCAACACTGATAATTTGAGTCGGCGTGTAGAATGGCGTATCGGTTGGCGATGGCGTTGCCGTCGGCGTCACCGGAGTCTGTGAGGCAGCGGCAAGCGCCGTCGTCACCTCAAGGATGATCGCCCGCGCGGTTGGGTCATCCGTGCTTTCGGCTGTCGTTGAAGATGCGCTCGGTGAATCCGGCGGACGCGCCGCGATCACCGCCGCCAGCGCCAGCACCAGCACTCCACCGATCAAGCCCACGATGGCAACAGGCGAGAAACGCCGCCCACCACTCCGATCCGGGTGTGCTTCAAATTCATCATCATATGCGCCAATCGCTTCGGGGATGGTCTCATCCGTGACGCGAGGCACCGGCTCGTCCGTGGGCGGGGCAGGGAATTCCGGGGATTGCTCGGTCAGGTTATGCCAGTGGCGGTAAAGCGGATACGCTGGATGACGGTCTATGAACATCGCGCGGAACAATTCGCTGAAGCGTACCAGTTTCGCGCTCCGGCGCTGGCTGCGATCCATATAGAGTTCGACAAATGCCTGATAGGTATCGCGCCACTGACGCGGCGTGGCGGCATAAGACTCACCCAACATGCGGGTGGTCACATCGACGAGAAGCTGATGTCCAGTGCCGAGCGCCTCTTCCGGTTGGTCGGGGCGACTTTCAATGATTTGCGTCATCCGCCGTGAAGTCGCGTGGAGTTCGGCGGCGCTCTGAATCAATTCCATCAGCCACGCGCGATACGATGTCAGCGTGATTTGCGCGGAGGATTCGACCTCATCTACTGCTCGAAGCGCATTTTCCAGCTTGATTCCGGCGGCACGGAAGTCGCCATCCGACCAGTCTCGAACGCTCGCTTCCAGTTCGCGCAGGCTGTGAATGCCTGCTGCCAGCACCCGCGCCTGCGAATTGGCTTCGAGGGCGCGTCGGGTCGCTTCCAGCG
>DATGQJ010000709.1:0-4088 GCA_035304265.1 Oceanobacillus sp. | reverse complement strand
TTAGTTTGTTACTTTGTGGTTGCCACGCAAAGTAGCTCACATTTGGAAGAACTATGCTGCGTTCATTCGTGTCCACAGTGACTACGTTTAAAGTCGTGCCTGTGCTATCCCTCACTAAGTAAGCTATCCATAAACCGTTCGGTGACCAAGCGGGCTTTGGTTCTCGTTCTATGATTTGTTGATGTGTTATAGGACGCAAGTTAGCTCCGTTGAAATCCATAGCATATAGGTCTCTAGAATCGCCCACTGGCACATCTACAAGTAGAAACGCTACGCTATTACCATCTGGCGACCATATTGGAGTTGTCTCGTAATCTTCGGATTGTGTTAAGTTGTATTCAAGACCTACATGGACATCTGTTAAGAACAAGTCTGAATTACCATCTTTACCGGACATATAGAGGAAGACATTGTTAGGCGATAGATATTGACCGCCCACTCCTATCGTTACCCCACTCACCACCACCAACACCAGCGCGGCGCGGGCAAACGTTCGCAGAATCGGCATTCTTGCCAGTCCTTCAGATAAATCATTCCATTGTCAGTGTAAGGGGAATTTTACGTTGATTACGGACGATTGGCGGGCGGTTTGCCTACGGTTTAACGCCTCTGGCTGTAGCAATCCTCTACACATTTCAATTCTGTCATAACAATCCCGCGCATCACTTTCAGGCTATAATAGACTCCAATCAGGAGATTGCCTCATGCCCTATGTGGAACAGTCCATCACCATCTATGCGCCGCCTTACGTGGTATTTGATTTGATCGCCAACCAGCCAGAGCGAATGCCGGAATGGTGGAGCGCCTTCGAACTACAATCGCGGGTGACGCCCCCGCCCACCGCCGTCGGTTCGGTCTCGCGTTACGTCTACAACATGATGGGCGTGAAAATTAAAGGCGAGCATCAGGTCATCGAAATGGACGAAAACGCCCGTCTGGTCGTCAAAACCACCAGCGGCATCGACAGCGCTTTCGAGTTCACCTTTACCCCCGTCGATGGCGGCACCGAATTGAACGTCCGGGTCGAATACACGCTTCCCGGTTCGGTGCTGGGGCAGCTTCTCAACCGTCTGGCGATTGAACAGCGCAACGAACACGATCTGGCGGAAGGGCTGCAAAATCTCAAAAAGATCGTCGAGACGGAAGCGCGAACCTAACCCTACCCCTTCGATTGGTTGACGCTGTTCCACAAACCTTCCTATAATACGAGCAACCCTTGAATGGATTGATCGAGAAAGCCGCCCTCGGCTTTCGAGTCCCGCTGTCACGGCGGGTGGATTGAGAGTCCCAGTGTATGGATAAGCGAATGGTTGATTTCGTCCGCACGTTACGCGCGGCGGGTGTGCGTATTTCCCTTGCCGAAAGCATGGACGCCATGAATGGGGTGGACGCGGTAGGCGTTCAGAGCCGCGACGTGTTCCGCTCCGCGCTCAAAACCACGCTGGTGAAAGAAGCCCGCGATCAGCAGACCTTTGACTACTATTTCCCCCTGTTTTTTGGCGATGCCGCCCCGCCCATGCAGAACATCCCCGACAACCTCACCCCTGAACAGCAGCAGATGCTTCAGGAAGCACTGCAATCCCTGATGGGCAACATGCAGGCGTTACGCGAACTGCTCAAGCAGTTGCTTCAGGGGCAGCAGTTCAGTCAGGATCAGTTGGAGCAGGCGGGGCAGCAGGCGGGTTTGCAGCAGGGAACCGACATGTACCAGCGCCCCTGGTTTGAGCGCCGGATGCAGCGCCAGTTGAATATGCAGCAGCTTCAGCAGTTGATCGAAGCCCTGCTCGAACAACTCCGCGAAATGGGGATGGACGGACAGGCGCTCGAAGAAATGCGCGAAATGCTGCAACAGAACGCCGAAGGCTTGAACGAGCAAATTTCCCAATACGTCGGCGCGTCGCTGGCGGAGCAAATGGCGAACCGCGAGCCGCAGCCCAAGCCTGATTTGATGGACGTGCCCTTCACCCGCCTCAGCGACTCCGAAGTGGACCAAATCCGCGACGAAATCCGCCGTCTGGCAGCACGCTTGCGCAGCCGCGCCGCATTGCGCCAGAAACGCGCCAAAAGCGGAATACTCGATCCGCGCCGCATGATGCGTGCCAACATGCGCTATGACAGCGTGCCGCTGGAACTCAAATTCCGCACCAAACACGTCAAGCCCTGTCTGGTACTGATCTGCGACGTAAGCACCTCGATGCGCTACTGTGCCGAATTCCTGCTCACGCTCATCTACGAATTGCAGGATCAGGTCGCCAAAACCAACAGTTTCGTCTTCATCAGCGATCTCACTGACATCAGCATGGTCTTCGAAGAATACGAGCCACAAACCGCCGTCGAGCGCGTGCTCACCGAAAACCGCCCCGGTTACTACAACACCGATCTCGGCAACAGCCTCAACACCTTCAAGCGCGATCACATGGGTTGTGTTACCAGCCGCACAACCGTTATCATCCTCGGCGACGGGCGCAATAACTTCAACGATCCGCGTATCGATATTGCCAACGAACTCAAACGTCGAAGCCGCCGCCTGATCTGGTTCAACCCCGAATCGCAGTCGCAGTGGGGGACAGGTGACAGCGATATGTGGCAGTATGCCGCCTGCGCGACAGGCGTCTACAAAGTCAGCAACCTGCGCGAACTCGCCGCCGCAGTAGACAAAATCCTCGTAGACGGCTAAACACCACACTAACGAAGGGGCGCACCTGTGTGTGCGCCTTTTTTTGCTTTCTCCCTATGAAAATCGTGAGAGTCCTCCCAACCACATTGCATTTCATATTAAACTTTATGTGATTTGCAATATTCGCGAGGAGGTCTGTGATGGAAAATACCCGCACCCCCGAAAGACAGCGCAATTGGTTTCTGACGGGCTGGCTTGCGTTGATTGTGCTGTTCAACCTGTTCACGGTAGTCAGCTTCTTGACCGGCGGTCACAACTCCCTGCAATATCAGATTCCGCCGCAGGAAGGCACGCCGCAGTGGCCCGAAATCCTTGTTATCCTCGCGGCAGGAGCGTCCATTCTGTTCTGCGTTGCCATCGAGTTAGGCTATCGCTTCGGCTGGTATGGGCTTGTCGTCAGCTACATCGTTCTCACGGCGGGAAGTCTGGCGCTCGGCTTCAACCTCATCACCGTTCTGGTGGCGGTCATCGTGTTCATCGTCACGTGGGCGCTGATTCGTCCACAGTGGGCGCAGATGAAGTAGGATTATCGTTTAGCAAGCGGTGGTTTCGCGTCAGCTTTCGGCACTTGTTCTCGCGGTATGATGAGAAAAACGCCGGAAGCTGATTTGGATTGCCACCGTGAAACGCCTGATCATCCTCTTTCTGCTCATCTTCACCTCGATTGCTCACGCGCAAGGTGACACCGCCCCTTGGCCCCCCGACCCATCCGACATCTTCGCAGAAGGGGTGGAGATTGTGGATGTCATCATTCGTGAGCACGCAACTTCCAATACCAGTCCTCAGCTAGACAATGAGGCACGGGTGATACGGGTTTTCGATTATGCAACGCAGGCGTGGACAGAATTTCCCTATCCCGATGGTGTTGAAAACTTTCAATACGTTCGCTCTTGGGGCGAAAATTCGCTGCTTGTGTATCAAGAAACTGCGCCTTCTGGCGATCCTATAGCAGAAGATGCATATATCCTCAATACCCATACAGGAACGGTTGAACCCGCACAAGAACATTGCGGGGTAGTGCCACCCCCTAGAGATGAAAATAACTGGATATTCATTACTGATTTGGAATCAGGTGGATTGATACTCTGCAATACTTTTACAGATGAAACCACAATGCCTCTGCCAGAGGATATAACGCCGATAATGGGAATGTGGTATCCAGTACCGGCGCGGGCATCGGAAAACCGGATTTACATAGCCTTCGTTGGTCAAGACTCCCAAACCCCCGATTGGCACATCACGGGTTACAGTTACAACCGAGAAACGGGGGCTACTGTGCGGTTGGGCGATTTTCGACCAGATGACTACCCTCGTGTTGGCGGATGGAGCGTGAATGACATTGCAGTTTTTTATACGGACGGAATGCCGGAATGGTCAGTTTGTCGGGTATATATAGCACAGGCAGCAGTTG
>DATGQJ010000708.1:0-8177 GCA_035304265.1 Oceanobacillus sp. | reverse complement strand
GCAGCGCGTCCGTATGTACCGTGACGAACGCAGCGATTTGAGCTAAAGAAGGGATGAGTAACAAAGATAAAAGCTGAAAGTAAAAAGGGAAACAGTGCCTCTTTTCACTTTCATCGTTACTCATCCCTCATGACTTTATTTCTCATCTCGGAGTAATTCATATGCACGTTCGCGCCGTCTATCCCGGCTCTTTCGATCCTATCCACAATGGTCACATCGACATTGCGCAGCGTGCCGCCCGCATTTTCGACGAGGTACACGTCGCCGTTTACGACCAACCTAAGAAGAAGGTACTGTTCGATGTTGAGGAGCGCGTGCGGCTGGCAAGGGAAGCATTAAGTCATATTGACAATGTTAAGGTTGCATCATTTTCGGGATTTGCTGTAGACTATGCAAGACAGGTTGGCGCAGTGGTATTGGTGCGTGGGCTGCGCGTCTTCTCGGATTTCGAGTTGGAATTTCGCATGGGGCTGGCGAACAAGCGACTCGCCCCCGAAATTGAAACCATCTCGATCATGACCGATGAAAAGCAGGTCGCCATTAGTTCCAGTACCATACGTGAGATAGCCGAATTAGGGGGAGACGTTTCCAGCATGGTGCCTCCATTCATCGCCGAGGCACTGGCGAAACGTTATGGTCACTCTTAACAACACTGCCGAAACGCGCGATACTTCGGAACGAAGGGGAAGAGCGATGGACATTCAACATCTGGTAGACCGTCTGGAAGACCTGATTGATGAAGGACGCCACATACCTTTCAGCAAACAGACGCTCATCGACGAGGAGCGTGCGTTAGAGATCATCGACCAAATGCGTATCTCGATACCGGAAGAGATCGAAAAAGCCGCCCGCGTTCTTGCACAGCGTGACCGCATTCTCGCGCAGGCAAACGAAGAAGCCGCCCGACTGGTGCAGCTTGCCCGTGAGCGTGGTGAGCAGATGATTGACCGCGAGGCGATGGTACAGGCTGCCCAGAGCCGCGCCGCCAATATCATTGAAGCGGCTCGTCAGGAAGCCGAAAGCATTACCGAAGACGCCGACGGCTACGTTCTGGAAACTCTGAGCAATCTGGAACAGCAGCTTTCCAAGATGCTCGCCGTCGTTCGCAACGGCATCAATCAGGTGAACAACAAAGACGAGGCGGCACCTGATCCAAAAGAGACACCAGCAGCACCACCCGTGCAGCAGTACACACCGGCAATTCGCCAGCCTGTGGAAGTGAACGTGCGCCCTGACGAAGAGAACAATTCCTAGAAATATTTCGAGCAAACCTCAAATAATACAACGGGGGATCAAGTCTGATCCCCCGTTTGCTTCAACAACTTCAATGGCTACGGAGCAACGACAAACCAGCGTTCGCCACGCCCTTGCCCATTGGTATCACCAACAGCCACATCTTCCGCAAAGAAGTACAGCGGCATACCGTTATACGTCACCTGCAAGCCGCCATCGGCGCGTTCAATCGTTCCGAGTTCGCCTTCGATGCCTTCGCCTGCCACCAGCCTGTCATTCTCACGGACAGTCAGCGGGGGCCAGTTGTCGGTACATTCGTCGGCGCAGTTGCTCACACCCGGCTCGTCGTTGGTGAAGGTATAGAGAGTCATACCGTTCGCGCCCACCAGAAAATCGCCGAGTTCATCGTTGCCAGCAAGCACAACCGTTTCGGGCGCTACCGTATACCATACTTCGCCACGCCCCTCTCCGGTAGTATCGCCACGCTCGGCATCCTGTGCCCAATAGTACAGGGGCCAGCCATTGTAAGTCACCTGCAAGCTGCCATCGGCGCGTTCAAGCGTGCCGAGTTCACCGGGCAGATGTACGCCGAAAACAATTGCGTCTTCACTTTCCACGGTCAGCGGGGGCCAATTCCCTGCGCAATCGTCAACGCAATTGCTCACGCCCGGTTCATCATTGGTGAACATGTACAGCGTCATGCCCGTCGGACCAACCAGAATGCTGCCCAGTTCATCGTCATAAGAAATATATACTGTCGCGGGCGGCACAACCCACCATACATTATTGACGCCGTGTCCGGTGGTATCACCCGGCGCGTCATCCCGAAGCCAGTAGTACAAAGCGATGCCGTTGTAGGCAACCTGTAAGCTGCCATCTTCACGCTCAATCGTACTTAACTCGCCCGGAATACCTTCTCCGGCAACCAGTTCATCTTCACTTTCTACGGTCAGCGGGGGCCAATTCTGGGCGCACTGGTCGTAGCAGACCGTTTCATTCAGCGGATCGCGCGTGAACAGATACAACGTCATGCCATCAGGACCCACCAGAAAATCGCCGAGTTCTTCCGTACTGCCCAGACTGACGATTGGAGTCGCATCTTGCGCCAGCAGTGGAACAGCAACCACCAACAGCATACAGAGCAGAAGCACCAAACTTCGCAGCTTAAACATCGTTCCTCCTTAGTTAAGAAAGTGAATTTTGGGGTTGCGCACCCTATAAACCCTATTCGTCGGCATCAGGAGGTTTGGATTGTATGAGTCGATTTTCAAGACCGTCGTATCATTGATTCACAGAAAGTGGAGCGAGAGGGTACACAACAACTTACTTGCGAAAGTTGCCCCGTTCGCACTATGATCTGTGCGTATGATTTCATAGAAGCCAACGGGTCATGCGTCTCGTCTACATCGCGCTCGGCTGGACAGCCGGAATCATTCTGGCGGCGAATAGCACAACCCAATTCCCCCTCATATGGCTGGCGCTGGTCGTGCTGGCGCTCATAGCGGCGGGGCTACTGTGGCGCGATTGGCGTATTCTCGCGCTTACCCTCGTTGCCTTCACGCTTGGCGGACTGCGGTTTTCGCTTGTCCCCACCACAAGCCTCATTGCTGCATACAACAACCTCGGCGGACTCACCATTGAAGGGGTCGTGGTCGATGAACCCGACATACGCGATTACTACACCATACTGCGCGTTGCCGCTGAGACTGTAACCCGCGCGGGTTCAACCGTCCCTACCGAAGGATTGGTGCTGGTGCGTGCCCAATCGGTTGCGGATGCCCAGTATGGAGATCGTGTTCGTGCGACAGGGTTACTCATCACCCCAGCCGAATTCGACACCTTTTCCTATGCCGATTACCTTGCACGCTCTGGCGTCTTCAGCATTATGTCCCGCGCCAGCGTCGAAGTGCTTTCCAGCGGACACGGCAGCCCGTTGAATACGACACTGCTTACGCTCAAACATCAGGCATCTAGCTCCATCAACCACGCTTTACCTGAACCGGCGGCGGGGCTACTGAACGGCATTCTGCTTGGCGACGAAAGCAGTATCGCCCCCGAAATCCGCGACGCTTTCGCGGTAACGGGCGCAGCGCACTTGCTTGCTATCAGCGGCTTCAACATGGTCGTGTTGGCGCGGGTGATGCAGGGCTTGTTTCGTGGGAAGCGGCGGCTTGCGGCAACAGCAGGGATTCTATCCATCGTCATCTACACGTTGTTGGTGGGCGCAACGCCCCCTGTCCTCCGTGCGGCGTTGATGAGCGGCTTGCTCGTGATTGGCGAAAGCATCCGGCGCAAGACCTTCGTTCCCACATCCCTTGCCTTTGCCGTCATCGTCCTCTCGCTTATCAATCCCACTGCGCTCTGGGAGATTGGCTTTCAACTGAGCTTCTTCGCGACTCTCGGACTGGCACTGCTCGCCACTCCACTCACCGAGCGCATAGACCGATTAATCGCGCAGCTTTTCCCCGCATCCGTCGCCGGATTTTTGCGCAACCTTCTCAGTGAACCGCTTGGGGTAAGTCTTGCCGCGCAGTTATCTACCATTCCCCTGACCGCCTTATACTTCGGTCAGCTTTCCCTTGCCTCATTGGTGGTCAATTTGCTGGTGGTTCCGGTACAACCTGCGATATTGATCGTCGGCGGCTTGGCGACGATGATTGCCTTTTTCGTCTTTCCGCTGGCTCAAGCGCTTTACTGGATCACGCTCGTACCGCTGGCGTGGACGGCGGAAGTCGTCCGTTGGTTTGCTGCAATGCCCAACGCGCAAATCGAATTCGGGATCGATCCGCGTCTGGTGCTCCTGTTTTTTGCTGTGTTGATAGGATGGGGTATGGCACAGGCAACACAACCTGAATGGCTCGTCCAACTTGCCCGTTTCATCCGATCACGAGTGGTACAAACCTCTACGGTGATGGCGGGGATTTGCGTGATTGTACTCACAGGGGCAGTCGCCGCCAGCCGCCCCGATGGAATGCTGCACGTGTGGTTGTTGGACGTTGGCGGCTACAATGCCGTCCTCGCGCAAACCCCGCACGGCGCTCATTACCTGATCGACGGTGGGAATTTTCCATCTCGCCTGTTGACTGCGCTTGGTCATCGACTGCCCTTCAATGACCGCGAAATCGAGGTCGTGGCGATCACGCAGCCGGATGAAGCGAATTTCAGGGCACTCAGCGCGGCGCTCGAACGCTACAATGCCCGGATCGTCCTCACCAATGGGCAGCCGAATCTGGGAGAAGCGTGGACAGAACTTCAAACCATTATCGGCAACACCGAACAAATCGCCGTCACCGCCGGATACACGCTTGAGGCAGACGACGGCACGCTGCTTGAAGTGCTGCACCCACAGGAACAGCCAACCATTGACGACAATCTGGACGACGGAACGCTGGTGCTCCGTTTGTCTTACGGGGAAGTATCATTCTTGTTGACATCCGATACCAGCCGCGCCGCTCAACAAACGCTGCTCGAAGCCGGACAGCTACCGTTGGCGACGGTGCTTCAACTGCCGCGCGGCGGCGCAACGCTGGATGAGGGATTTTTCGCTGCAACGCAGGCGCAACTGGTCGTCATGCAAAATAACAGCGCCAGCCGTCAGGAAAACCCGGACGTGCTGGCGCTCGTAGGGAACACACCGCTGTTCCGCACCGATCAAGGCGGCACTATTCACCTATGGACCGATGGACATAATCTATGGTCAGTTCAGGAACGTTAAGCACCACGCTGCACAAAAAACCAGAACAGGAAGAAATACACGCCGCCAAAAAAAGCCGTTGTGATCGCCGCCGGAACGACCTTCCCTTTCTTCTTAGCTCGAACGATGCCCGCAACCAACAGTGGAAAGACAAACGTCGATACATTGAGAACGTACATAAGAAAATCGTCTGCTCGGATAATCGGTGGTCGCGCGGACAGACTCAGTTTGGCAATGACCGTTGTCATCAATACCGCTGAGATCAGCAGCGTGGCAACCAAATTCTTATCGGGCATTACCAGCATGGTGATCAGCGCAAAAAAGAAAATGAAGTACAGCAGGATATTCCAGATCAACTCTCCTGAGGTAGGTCCCAGATAAAATAAAATGGTTTGGAAATCTATGCCTTCCATGTGTTGTATGCTCCCCTGCGGTAGTCGTCTGTTCCAATAGTAGCATAAACCTGTGGTAGCATTGGTGGAAAAGTTTTGGGATTCAACATGCTGCGCACCCGTTTTCAGCACGCCGCTCAACGTTTCGACCAGTGGTGGACACGACAGAGTTCATCGACCCGTGCCCTACCCAGTTACTTAGCACGGGCGCTGGCGAATTACTGGCGGTACGGCTCAAGGCAGGCAGCAGCGTTATCGTATTATGCGATTTTCTCGGTATTTCCACTCTCGCTGCTGGCAACGATCCTTGTCAGCCGTCTGGTGGGACCCGTCGTGGCACAACAGCAGCTTACTTTGGCGCTACAGACGTTTTTGCCACCATCCAGCACTGCCACCCTTGAACTATTCCAAACCAACGTCCAAAAGGCAATCGATCAAGGGAGTTCATTTACCCTGATCGCCATTCTTTTCCTGATGTGGTCGGGATTGGGATTATTTTCCAACATTACGTCCGCGCTGGACTTTATTTTCCATGTGCCTTCCAGCCGTAGCCTCTGGAGTCAACGACTGATCGCGCTGGTGATGGCGCTTGTCTTGATTGCGCTGCTGGTCACGTCTTTTGTGACTTCCGCAGTGTTAGGCTTTATCTCGACGGTGCTGTTGAACCCGCCGAGTGTCTGGATCAGCATTGGGGCGTTCTTCCTTCCCCTTGGGCTGGATATGATGATCTTCGCCCTGCTTTTTCGTTATGTCCCCGCCCGCAAAGTCTACTGGGACGCCGTGTGGCCCGCCGCGATTTTCGGCGCAATCGGATGGGAAATCGCCAAAACCGGATTTGGCTGGTTTCTGAGTTATGTAGACTATCAGTTTGTCTATGGGGCGATTGCAGCAGGCATCGTGCTGTTGTTCTGGGCATATATAATTGCTTCGATCTTCCTTCTCAGCGCCGAAATCTGCGCCCAACTGAACGAGTGGCTACTCGACCAACACTGGCAGGACGAAGCACAGCGTTTTCTTGAGGGTAAGGCAGTCGCCCGCCTGCCATCACAGCAAACCGATGAAAAGCAATTGTCGAGTGTGGATGCAAGCAAGACATCCATCTCCTGATGTGCATTCCTTCATCGCAGGCTATGGATAGTCAAACCACCGGATGTAGAGTAAACTTGTGCGCGTAATGAGAACTTGAGGTGGTACGTTGATTTACGTCCCGGAGCTTGAACCGGATGATCGAGTCGAGACTATTCCATTAACCGACGAACGGAGTCTGGCTCGTAGAATCGCGTTACAAATCTTGTATGAAGTCGATAGCGCCCATCACGATCAGGGTGAAGTTACCGCCATCCATTTAGAAGCGCATCAGGCAAACAAGAAAGTGGCACGCTACACCCGCTATCTCGTCAACGGCGTGTTGGAACATCAAGAGGCGCTGGACGAAGTGATCCGCCGCTTTGCTCCTGAATGGCCCCTTGAGCAGCTTGCCATCATTGACCGGAATATCCTGCGTATGGCGATCTACGAATTCGCCGTCGAAGCGCGAACCCCGGTGGGCGTTTCGATTGATGAGGCGGTGAATCTGGCGAAAATCTTCGGTGCAGACGGCACGCCCGGTTTTATCAACGGCGTGCTCGGCGCACTCGCGGATGATCAAACTGTGCTGCACCAGTTACATAAGCCCCGTGAGGATGAGTCATGACTTCGCGCATCAAGCTCCCACGTCCGCAGCTTCGCAAATCGCCAATCGTTCCACCAGCGGACAGCGAAGAAGGCGAACTTCGCATGTCGCTGCTAGAGCATCTGGACGAACTACGCCAGCGGCTTTTCAAAGCGGCGCTGGCGTTGGTCATCGGCACCGTCGTCGGCACGATTTTCGCCTCAGATGTACTGGAATTTCTGAAACGCCCTTATGGTGAGCAGGCATTTGTGGCGCTGGGACCCACCGACTCCATCGTCTCCTACTTTCGGGTTGCGTTAATGATCGGGGCGATCATCTCCGTCCCCATGATCACCTATCAGGTGCTGATGTTCGTCCTCCCCGGTCTTACCCGCAAAGAGCGCCGTCTTGTACTCACCGCTTTACCCGGCATTACGCTTCTGTTTCTGATTGGCGTCGTTTTTACGTGGCTCTTGCTGATCCCGCCTGCAATCAACTTTTTCGCAGGCTTCCAGCCGGAACTTTTCGAGAACTTCTGGACGGCAGACCGTTATCTCGGCTTTGTCACCGCCCTACTCTTCTGGATGGGCGTGGCTTTTGAGACTCCGCTGGTCTTTTTCGTCGTTTCCCTGTTGGGCATGGTGACTGCCCGAACCTTGATCAACAACTGGCGCATTGCCGTTGTTGGCGCTTCAATTGCCGCTGCCCTGATCACTCCAACTATCGATCCGGTCAATATGTTCCTTGTGATGGGACCGCTGCTGGCGCTGTATATGCTCAGTATCCTTCTGGTCTCCATCGGCAGCCGCATCAACCGCGCAGGGAATCCAGAATCATGACGAACCAGACAATCCGCGTCTTTGGCGTTCCGATGGACTTAGGACAAAAGCGGCGTGGGGTCGATATGGGTCCCAGCGCGATCCGCTACGCCGGATTGCAGCAACGATTGGAAAGATTGGGACATACCGTTTGCGATGGTGGCAATATCCGCGCCCCCATCGTTGAGGAAATTCAGGACATCGACCCAACCCACGACGATGAACGCGCATTTAATGCCTCGAGCATTGCGCGGGTTTGCCAGTCGATTTACGAACACATGCAGCAATCCATCGCCGCCAATGAAACCACGATTTTTCTTGGCGGTGATCACAGCCTTGCTATCGGCACGATTGCCGCTGCCATTGAGCGCCCTGAGCGCGTCGGCGTT
>DATGQJ010000707.1:0-4116 GCA_035304265.1 Oceanobacillus sp. | reverse complement strand
CCTGTTTCACCGGGTACGGTTTCAGTGTTCGAAGTTGTATCGAAGGGGATTGGCGTTTGGCGCTCAACCGCTTCGTCTTCGTCCTCTTCTTCATCCTCATCGAGGTCTTCATGATCTTCAAAGTCGTCTTCCAACTCGTCGTCGAAGTCGTCGTCATCAATGAGGTCTTCATCCTCATCGAGCAGGTCTTCGTCCTCGTCAACGAGTTCTTCTTCTGCTTCTTCCAGTTCTTCGTCTTCGACTTCTTCAAGGGGCAGAGGAGTTGGACTTCCGCCACTGCTATAAGCTGGGAATGCACTTGTCGAACTTGCGGCAAGACGACGCACGTTCAGCAATTCATAGACGTAGCCACGCTCGTTAACAAAATCGCCTGCTTGCATGAGTGCGACGGCAAGTTGGTTCGCCACGTCGCGGTTGCCCGATTCGGCGGACCAACGGGCAGTGGCGACGATTAAATCCATCTCTGCGGCGAGCCGATCATAGGCTGTGCTGTCGGCTGTGCTGTACTTTCGCGCGTATTCCAAGACCGAATCGCGCACTTTGTCCTGTAAGGTTTCCAACCGGTTCGAGCCGCGCAGCCAACTCTGTGTGAAAGCATGGGTGATCGGATGCAGGCGATAGTAGGGTTGCCCGTAGCGGTAAATGCGTTCCACCAACTGCCGCTGAACCAGCATGGTAAGCGCCTGTGTGATGGTTTCCTGCGGTGCGCTTCCGATCAGGCTGATCATCTCTGCTGAGGCAGCACCCGTAAAGGTTGCGCCTAACACCAGCAAGAGTCCCTGCAAGGCGTTGTTGAGTCCCCGGAAGCTGGCGGTGAGGGCAAGCAACTGCGGCGTCACCGTTGCGCCCGGCGTTTGCGGCAGCGCAGCCAGAAATTCCGCAACGCTTTGTTTCGTGGCTTTTACCGCACCAGCGGCGACGACCAGCGCGAACGGCGTGAAATTCAGCGTATTCGCCAGTTCGTTGATGCTGGTATCCTGTGAGTTGTCGGTGATTTCGGCAAGCAGCTTAAAGAGCGCAATCGAGTGATCCGGTTCGAGCTTGCCAAGCCGCAATCCCGTCCACGGACCGACGATTTCCTCTTCGTTGATCAGCAGCATCGGCACGCCGCTGGCGCATCGAGTCAACAGGTCATTGATGGTTTGCGCATTAAGCGTCCCGTCCAGCACGATCAGCGGTTTGTTGTGGCTGATGAGCGTGGCTACAGAATTGACCATCGAGAGAGGGTTGTCGCTGCTGGTGATGTCGTTGTTCTGATATGCTCGACCAATGCGCACGATCAGGTCTGACAGGGTGTCTTCCTGAACGTTGAGCCAGAGGACACCGCCCGGTAATTCGCTGTACGCACTCGCCAACGTGCCAGCCAGTGCGGATTTACCGATGCCCATAGCACCGTAAATCAGAACAGGCTTATTTTCCTTCAACTGCGAGTAGACCCTTGCCAACGTCACGTCTCGCCCGATGAGCTTCTGAGGGAGCATCACCGGAAGTGAGAGTGCTTCGTGGGCTGCTGCTTCGTGAGGGGTAAAGTCGGCCATCCGACGCCTTCTCTATCTTTGCACAAGCCGCGTAATGATTCGCAGTATAACGTGAGTAATGAACGTAAGCAATTTAGATAGGAAAAAAGGCGCAGTCCATACCGGAATCTGCGCCTGTAAAAAGCGTGATTTCAGCGATTTATTCTGATGGGGGCGGTACAGGTAAATCTTCTACAGCAGTATCCTTCCACTTCGCGCCTTCATCCACCAGCATCACGGGAATGCCGTTGCGAATGGGATACTTGTAGCCGGAATCGGCACACACGAGCCAGGCGTTTTTTACCAGTTCCAATTTGCCGGGGTCTTCACCACGATCCTTGTAGTGAACGGCAACGGGGCAGCGCAAAATTTCCAGCAGTTCAGGATCGATTGGAGGAGTCGATTCCATGACAACACACCATCTTTCTAAGCTACGAGCTGACGTTAGTATAACGGGGTGCTGATAGACCGTCAATCGAGTTTGCTGATGTGTATGCGCCACACTATACTTGAGCGAAGATTAGAACGCTTGTAGAAAATTTAAGCCTATGTTTGGTATGCGTGCTTTTTTTACTGTTTGTTTAATTGCATCAATCGTTATTCTTGCCATCCCCTTTTTAGTCGCACAACCTGTTCAGGAAGTGAACGCGCAGGTCGCCAGCGGGCTTGCCGTGTGGCGAGCCAACGGTTGTGAAGGCTGCCACACCATTTACGGACAGGGCGGCGCATTTGCCCCCGATTTGACCCACATCTACAGCCAACGCGGTGAAGCATACCTGCGCGAATTCTGGGTAAACCCTGCTGCTGTTCACCCGAACCGCCGCGTGATGCCGCGTTTTGGGCTGACCAGAGATGAAGTTGATAACCTTCTGGCGTTTCTGGGCTGGGTCGATCAAAACAGTGGTGATTGGCCCCCCCGCATGATACGGGTGAGTGGTGGCGCTGAAGCCCTCACGGATGCCATTGACGAAACCACAACCGACACATCTGGAGGTGTACCAACTGAGCCAGTGGCGAACGGGCGTTACTGGTTTTCGCGCCCACCTGCCAACTGCGCTACCTGTCACTCGCTTGAGCCGGACGTGGTCATCGTAGGTCCCTCTCTGGCGGGCGTAGCAACCCGCGCCCAAACCCGCGTTCCCGGACAGAGTGCAGAGGAATATTTGCGCAATTCGCTGCTCAATCCCGGCGATTACCTCGTGCCGGGGTTCAATAACGTGATGGCGCAAAATCTGGGTGACGTGTTGAGCAGCGACCAGATCAACAACATCGTCGCTTTCCTGATGACATTGGAGTAGCGAAATGACGCGGACGCAGAAAATTGCTTACGGATTCTTCGTTCACACGATTTTGCTGCTCATCGGGCACGTGATCCTGTCGCTCATCGGCGCGGTGAAATTTCTCGGCGATGATCCGCTGGCGGTGTCATTGCCCTATCATCAGGTGAATGCCTTTGCCAGCGTACTCTTGCACTTAGGAATCCTGAGTGGCTTGCTTGGCAGTGGCGTCTATATGGCAGCCTCGTCGCGGGCAGAAAATCGCTTTCAAGAGGAACGCTTGCTGTTGTACACGTTTCGACTGTGGAGCTTAGTCGCCATTCTAGGCTTTTTGGCGGGATTACTGGGATTGCTGGAAGGGCGAAGCGGGCTGGAACTTCCCCCTGTTCTGGACATCGGCGTGCTCATCGTGGTGGTGCTCATTGTGATAATGGCGTTGAGAAATTCGCGGGGCATGTCCTCGATTGTGCCGGTCTGGTCGGTAGGGCTGGCGTTATACGCCGCCGGGGTGATCGCCGGATTGATCCCGACAAGCGATTTCATGCAAGACCGAATGCTTCGGGCGCTGGCGGTGGGGCTTCAACTGTACATCGCTTTTCCCATCGCGGCGGTGTCGCTGGCATTCTGGCTGATGCACCGCGTCAGCAACATCACGCCACTCTGGGCAGAGATGGGCGTGAATGTTGTCGCCGGATTTGTAGCGCTGGCGGGCGCATTGTTGACTCTCTCCACGTTTTATTCGCTGATTGAAAGTGAAGGCATACGCGCATTGGGGAGCATTGGCGTCGTTGTGCTTCCGGTGGTGTATCTGATCTTCGCTTCCCACAGTTACCGCGCTTTATCGGATCGCAATACCAACGCGACGCTTGGCGCACAATGGCTGGCGCTTGGGGTTCTGCTGTTCTTGCTTGGTGGTGGCTTACTGGGCGCTGTGGGCGCACTCTCGAATGTTCGTGATTTCACCGTAGGAACGCGCCTGAGCGATCTGCAACTCACACTGATGCAGTTTGCGGTGGTTGCGTTGCTGCTCGGCGTATTCAATCAGGCAGTCGCCGAAATGCGCGGGCAGAACCGCCGCATTACCGGATTGATGCCGTTCTGGTTGGTGACGTTTGGTGTGGTCGGTGGTGGTGTGGCACTAGCAGCAGCGGGTGTTGCACAGGTCTATCTGGAACGTTTGTTGAGCGTTGGCTATCTGGAAACCCAGACACTGATGATCCCTCTGTACATATTCTGGTTTATCGGACTTGTTTTGCTGGCTTTTGGAGTGCTGGTGTATGCGCTCGGTTTCTGGGCGAGAAGACCGATGGGGAGGTGAATAA
>DATGQJ010000706.1:0-5101 GCA_035304265.1 Oceanobacillus sp. | reverse complement strand
ACCTTCTTCAAGCTGCACGACTGCCATCTGTGCTAGCCACGGGAGCATCGCCGCGAGTGGCTGATCACCGGGAATCAGCCGTGAGAGTGCCGAGCGTATCCAGCCTTCGTAGCCGGGAAGCTCGACCTGTCCGGTATAGCTTGCCCACGCTTTCGCGGTGACTTCCAGAGGTAACAGGGCGCGGTTGTTCGCTTTGGCGCGGTCAATCGCAGCTTGATCGGGACGTGTTGCCCCGCGCCGCCCGCGCTTCCCGAAGCGTGTCCAGCTATCCGCCCAACGCTCGACGGCGTTATCAATATCCAGATCGCTCCATGGACGCATGAAGACCGGCGTGAAGCCGAGCCGCGTGATTGCACCGTAGCCCGTCACGGGACCGGCGACGATCACAAAGTTCTCGTGGTATTGTTCCATGAACGCATCCAGCCACGCGAGGGCACGAGGACGCTCGAATTCCGGTAGATCGTCATAGCCATCCACCAACAGAAGTATCTGCCCTTTGTTGAAACGGCTGTACAGGCTGCGTGGAATGGTGCTTGCCGTAACACGCTTGACGTTGTACTGCACCGCCCGCACGATTGGCTCTGCCGGGTCAACTTCAGAACCGTATTCATTCGCGGGGGTGAGCAAATCGGCAAAATGCACGTACACGGGCATCAGGCGGCGGAACAGCGGGATCGCGTTTTTGACTTCCTCGTCTGCATCGGCATCGAAGGCGAGACCCTGCTCGTTCGCCAACCTTTCTCGCGCCCGCTGCTCGATCAAGATACGCTCTTTGACGCGCACCGAACGTTCTTTCTCACTCAATGCCGCTTCGTCGCTGTCGAGTTTCGCCTGAATTTTATCGACAGGCGGTCTGAATTTGACCGTTCCCAGACTGTGGAGCGCGATGGTCAGCAGGGCAGTAGTACGCCCGCTGCCGGGTAAACCCAACAGCGCCAACGCGCGGCTGCCCGTCGAGATGTCGTCGATGGAAAGGGTGTCGATGTTGTAGGGCGCGTGTAAAAACGGGTGGTCGTGGGTGGTTGGGATGACACGGAAGATATTGTGGATCGCCTCTTCTTCGTCAGGTAGCGCAAACTCCGGCGCAGGGATAAAACGCGGTTCTACGATAACGTCTGATAACTTGACCGCCGTGCCGCCAAGATGGGTGGCATCTGCTTTTTCAATAAGATCATTTACGTAGCGGCTGTCGGCACTGCGCGTGGCGGAGTTTTGTACGCTGGACGCGCTACGACTGACCGATGACGCCGCGCCACGAAGGACATGGCGAATCCGGTAGACTGCGTAGGCGCTTCCCCATCCCACGAGCACGCCAAGACCAAAATTCTCAGCATCAAAGCTCATCTTGTGTCTCCCGCGATGTGATGAATTTATCCCCTATTGTACGCGAAATACGCGGTTGAGAGCATCAATCCTTTTTATTGGAACCTGACGCTAAAATGAAACTAGTGCCAGATGTTCAACAGGTTTAGGTCGATGCCGTTTTCACAGAGCCATACCGTAACCTTCGGGGTCAAAGACATGCAATCACGCTATACCGTTCATATTACAGCGGCGGAGTGGCGTTGGGTCGTGCTGATTGGGTGCGGTCTGGTGCTGCTAGCGTTTTTCCCGCTATTGTGGGTTGCCTTGATCGGCACTTCACAATGGCAGTTCATGGGAGCGCTGCACAACTATCTGGATGGAGCGACCTATCTTTCCAAGATGACGCTGGGGATGAACGGCGACTGGCTGGTGTACTTTCAGCATACGCCAGAGGCGCATAACGGCGTAGCGATACAACTGCTCTATCCACTGCTTGGTCATCTTTCTCGTTTTTCATCAATACCGCCGATTGTGTTGTTTCACGTCGCGCGGGTATTCGCCTCATTGTTTATGTACATTGCATTGTATCAGCTTGCCGCCTCGATCTGGTCTCGTGTTCGGGCGCGGCGCGTTTTCTTTGTGATCGCGGTGCTTGGGGCGGGCTTGGGATGGCTGTTTGCGCCTCTGACTCAACTGACGTTTTATCCGGATTTATCGATCCCGGAGGCATTCCCGTTTTTTAGCACGTTGATGAACGTTCATTTCCCGCTGACGATTGGCTGCCTAGCCTTGCTTGCCGGGTTTTTTATTGCGGTGTTTCGTCCGGGCGCTGAAGCCGACCCATCGCTTCAGATGAGTTATCCCGTCGCCGGATTGCTGAGTGTGGTGCTTGCGGTGCTTTATCCGCAGGCGCTTGTGCCGATTGGCGGGGCAGTTGCGTTATCGGTGGGGGCGTTGCTGCTACGCGAACGCCGCGTGCCACGTCTGGTATGGCGTTGGGCGCTGTCGCTGCTTTTGCCACCGATTCCGTTCGCGCTCTACTATTTCAGTATTGTCGCCTACAATCCGGCGTTCGCGGATTGGAACGCGCAGAACTATACGGCTGCGCCGCCCATATGGGCATTTGTGTTGGGCTTCGGGCTGCCGCTGCTGGTAGCACTGCCGGGCATTTATCGCAGTATACGGCGTTTCGAGCGGGATGGTGATCGTTTCATGCTCCTGTGGCTGGTCTGTATGCTGGTGTTCATTTACCTGCCTACTAACATCCAGCGACGATTTGCCGTCGGGTTCATGGTTCCAGTTGCTTATTTTGCCGCCCGCGCGGTAGAAGATGTCTGGCTGACTTATATTAGCCGTCGCAGGCGTACACTGCTGTTCGCAGTATTCGTGCCATTGATGGCGTTGAGCCAACTGCTCATGTTGTTTCTTCCCGTGCTGCCGATGGCGACAGGTTCGCCTGAGCGTGCCGTTGGCGTCTTTTTACCACGCGACTATCGTGACGTGTATGACTGGGTTCGAACGCACACGCGGTCAGATGACGTGGTGCTGGCATCGCCTGTTGTGAGTGTGTGGATTCCGGGATGGGCAGAGACGCGGGTTGTCTATGGACATCCTTATGAAACGCTGGACGCAGATACCAAACTGCAACAAGTCGAAGGCTGGTATGCAGGAAACGGGGACTGCGCCGCGTTGATTGAGGAGTACGACATTCGCTTCATTTTATATGGTCCTGAAGAAGCGAAACTCGGACCTGCGCCGTGCCTTTCGGAAATGCGGTTGCTTGCGCAGTCTGGTAACGTGATGGTCTATGCGCCTTAGGCTTCTGCTGGTAGGCGCGGCATTTTTGATCCTGACGGGTTTTCTGCCGGGGACGCTTCCGTTCAATCCGGGCGCTCGTTATTCGGATGCCGCAACCTCACACTGGGGCGCAGCTTCTTATTTGCGCAAATCGATCTGGGAATACGGCGAATTTCCCGTCTGGCGTGAGACGATCATGGCGGGCGCACCGTTCGCCGCCAATCCACTCAACAAGACGGCTTACCCGCTGCAATGGCTAGGTTTGCTTTTGCCGCCGACGCTTCACCTGAATTTGATGATCGTGCTGCACCTGTTCGTTGCCGGGGTGGGGATGTGGTGGTGGGCGCGTTCGATGGGATTGGGTCTTGAAGCTGTCGGGTTGAGCACGCTGGCATATGCCCTCGCGCCGCGCGTGATCGGACACACAGGCGCGGGACACCTCGACTTGCTCTATGCGGCGGCGTGGTTTCCATTTCTGATGGCGTCGGTATATCGCTTCAGTGAAAAAGCGAATTGGAAATCTGCCCTCTGGATCGCGGTATTTGCAGGATTGATATTTCTCGCGGATACGCGCCTTAGCCTGTTTGCTTTTGCGACGGCAGCGGCATATGGGCTGTACAATGTTGCCAGTACGAACCATTGGAAGCGATTGATCTGGCTTCTACCGGCAGTATTGTTGTTTCTCTTGCTGACGCTCTCTGTGACTGTGCCGTTGTTGGGATGGTCGCCCTATTTGAGCCGTGCCGGACTGAGCGCACAGGAAGCGGGCGTTTTCTCGCTTGAGCCTGCCCATCTCGTCGGCTTGATTCTGCCGCCGCAGAGTGGAAATATCGAAACGCTTACCTACGTAGGGACTCCAGTGCTGGCGTTAGGGCTGTTGGCGCTGGTGGTCATGCCGCGCAAGCTGTGGTTCTGGGCGCTGCTGCTGGCGCTGTCGCTGCTGTATGCGCTTGGAGAAAATGGCTTCTTCTGGTCGGCGCTGGTGCAGGCAATTCCGGGGTTGCGCTGGTTTCGCGTGCCATCGCGGGCGTGGTTCATCGTGGCACTCATCTTGCCAATGCTGGCGGGATATGGCTTGCAGTGGCTGTTGGAGAACGCCGATCATCTCAGGCGGGCGCGGGGATGGTTGTATGCGTTGGTCGGTTTGGTCGGTTCCATCGCCTGTGGGGTCTTCACCATCGTTTCGCTTCCGCTGCCTGATACGGCTGGATGGAGCGTGTTGGTCGGTGGTGGTGGGCTGGCGATCAGTGTGTTGTTACTTCTCAGTCGCCGATTACCGACTGACCGAATTGCCCTGCTGATCGTGCTGGTCACAATTGCTGACTTGCTGATTACCGGGCGCTCATGGCTAGAGTGGCGTGGCGAAGAAGACTGGCTGAAGCCATACGAACCGCTGGCGCAGGTACTCATTGAGGATGGGGCAGCGCGTGTCTATTCGCCAACTTACAGCCTTCCCCAACAGGTCGCAGAGGCTTATGATTTGCGCTTGTTTGGCGGGGTTGATCCGTTTCAAATAGAAGGCGTTGTCGAAGCGGTGGCACGTGCGGGCGGCATTGAACGATCCGATTACAGCGTGGTCGTGCCGCCTTTGAACGATATTGAAGGCGACGATCCGGCGACGGCAAACCGAAACGCTGTACCCGATACCGAACTGCTGGCAGAGTGGGATGTAAGCCATATCGTCGCCGCCTATCCCATTGAGCATTCTCGGTTGGAACTTCTCGATGAAATTGACGGAAGTTACGTCTACCGCAATCGGGATTTTGTCGGGGCAAGCGCCGACATGGAGCCGCCGAACTGGTCAGTAGAGCTTCCGAGCCGTGAAACTGTCGCCTATTTGAATCAACTCACGATTGTAGCGACAGTGATTTCGTGGGTAAGTTTGTTGATGTGTTTACTTCTGCTGTTGAGACGATAATGCTCAAAAGAACCGATTCCCGTTTGCCACTGCTGCTGCTCGCGGTGACGCTGATCGTCGTACATCATCGCCTGCTGCTGG
>DATGQJ010000705.1:0-2754 GCA_035304265.1 Oceanobacillus sp. | reverse complement strand
ACGGCGCTTCGTGCGGCGGTTGATGGGGAGCAGCGAGGCGGAAGACGACGTGTTGCAGGACATCTTCTTCGCGCTCTACCGCAATCTGGATCGTATCGACCCGATTGAGAAGCTGCGCCCTTACGTGTTTGGCATTGCGCGTCGTCGCGCCTATGACGAACTGCGCCGCCGCAAGTATGATACGGTATCACTTGATGAAGAACCGGAAGACGACGAGATTTATCTGCCCATTGCGTCCACCGACACGCCGCCCGACGAGGTGACACACTATCTGTTGTTACAGTTGGAAGTGCAACAAGCGATGGAAAGGCTGCCAGAATTGCAGCGACAGGTGTTGATTATGTACTGCGAGGAAAATCTATCGTATCAGGAGATCGCCGAAATTTTGGAAACCAACGTGGGAACGGTGAAATCTCGTATTCATTACGCCAAACGCGCATTACGCGGAATGCTGCGTCCGGCGACGCTTGAAGCCATTGATGCCGCGTTTTCATAAAGGAGAAACCGTCATGGACGAGACCACACGAGAGGCGATTGCCCGCCTGATGCCGATGCTGAAGGCGCTGCAAAAGAGCATGGAACACAGCGTCAACATGGGGCTGCACAGCGGGTTAGGCGCGACTGCCGCCAAGAGCTATCGGGGATTACACGCCAAGGTCGCAGAACTGATCACGGAAGACCCCTACATCACCGAGACGCTGGCTTATGATGTGCCGGACGACGCGAAAGACGAGCAAAAAATCGCAACAGCGCAGTTGCTCACCAACCAGCTTGTCGCCTATCTCGAATCCCAGTTCATGGAGACTGATGAGCGAGTTGTTCAACTCCGAAAGCGCAAACACGGGATGCGCGAGATCGGCATTGATTTACAGGGGCAGTTGCTCAACGTCACCCGCAGCGCCCTGCGTAAAGCGGTCATCGCCGTTGACCGGGGTGAAGACCTGAGCGGGCAGGATTTGTCCGGTGCAGACCTGCGCAACGCCGATATGGTCGATATGAACCTCAGCGGCGCGAACCTCAATGGCGCAATCCTCGCCCATGCCGACCTGAGCGACGTGAATCTCTCCGGGGCAAACGCACAGGGCGCGAACTTCGAGGGCGCAAACCTGAATGACTCCAACTTGTCCGGGGTAAATTTTCAGGGCGTCAACCTTTACGGCGCGAACCTGAACGATGCAAATTTCAACGGGGCAATCTTGACGGGCGCAAACCTGCACGATGCCCATCTCAGCGACGTGAATTTGAGCCGCGCACAAATGATGGGAATCAATCTGGAGAACGCGCTTTTAACCGACGCCGAACTGAGTGATGCGAACCTGAGCGGCGCGAATTGCGCTCGTGCGAACTTCAACGATGCGAATTTCGCTCGTGCTGACCTACGCGGCGTCGATCTATCGCAAGCACAGTTGGCAGACGCCGACCTGACCGATGCCATACTGGAAGGCGCAACCCTCAGCGGCGCGAACCTTACCGATGCACGTCTGTCCCGCGTAAAGCTATATGGCGCGAATCTGGTGGATACGCTGCTCGTAGAAGCCGATCTTGCCAATGCCAATCTGGAACATGCCAACCTCACCAACGCCAACCTGACCGACGCCAGCCTGCGCCGCGCGAACCTGAACGGGGCGAATTTCGACGGTGCTGATCTGACCGATGCCACCATGCCGGATGGTCGGGAATACACTCCGGGTATGGATTTGAGACAGTACGGGGCAACCGGAACACCACTGCGGTAAACTGTATGGGCGCACACACAGGTGCGCCCACACGTTCACGAACTCCTGATCTTGGAGTGTCTATCAGGAGATTTCACACCATCTGCGATAATGCCGCCAGCACCGTCGGCAAAAGCTGTTTCTTTCGTGACACTACCCCCGGCGCATCCAGCGTGCCATCATCCAAACGCGCATATGGCAATGCCGAAATCATACGCGGCTGCCCGACTGCGATCAGACGGCTGTTGCCGCGCACCACGTCGGTAATCATCAGCAGCGCCATCGTCAATTTGTCGTGCTCCGCCATTTCCTCAAGCCCGCTGAGTAAATCATCCCGCCGCTGTGTAAGCTCGGAAAATGAGGTCACTTCGACCTGCGCAATTGCCACCTTCGAGCCGCCCACTTCGTAGGACTTTACATCCGTGCCAATGATCTCTTCTACCGGACGTGTTCCCAGCCCTGCTCCTGCCGACAGCAGCGCCTTGCCCAACTCTTCAATCGCCGCCAGAATCTGCTCGTCGGAGGCTTTCGCAGCGCACAACTTCGCCATCTTCGCTAGCTGCATTGCCGCTGTACGATCTCGCTCGGTTGCCGTTGGCGAACGGAAAATCAACGTATCCGACAAGATTCCACACAACAGCATTCCGGCGACTTCCGGCGGGAATTTCTGGTTGAGGTCGATACCGCGCTCGGTCACAAGCGTCGAACAGCTTCCCACCGGCTCAATCTGAATCCGAATCGGCACCGAAGTCGGCGGGCTGCTCAGGCGGTGATGATCCAGCACTTCGACGATTTCCGCCTCTTCCAGCCCCGGCACGGCTTGCGCCAACTCGTTGTGATCGACCATCACCACCAGACGACGCGGCGGCGAAAGCAGTGCAGACTTCCGGCATAAACCGACGTATTTCCCCGCCGAATCGACGACCAGAAATTCGTCGTGGTCGGTGCGCAGCGCCTGCGGAACCACGTCCTGAACGTATTCTTCGTCACGGAAGATGACTGAGTCCGCGTCAATAGCAGAACGCGCAGGACGATCCAG
>DATGQJ010000704.1:0-3712 GCA_035304265.1 Oceanobacillus sp. | reverse complement strand
GGGAGTAAAAGCGGTGTAGGCATACAATGACCTCAGTGGTAAGTAAATATTTGTGCAAGTAAGCCAAGAATCTGGAAAAGTGTTACACTGATGCTGCAAATTGGTTAGGAAGCTCAACTAACTTACCGTCACACGCAGGTAATTTAACCATTGTTCCCAACTTTCACAAGTGACATTATGTACTGCGTGGAAGAAGAAAGGAGTTTATTCAGACTATTTCAAAGTTAGGGTTCGTTTTAAGGATATCGTTAAATAAGGAGTAGATGATGCCTAAGAAACGCTTTACACTGCTCTTCCTGTGCCTCTTACTTGCGCTCACGTTTGGCGCTGCCAATGCGCAGGACGAAGGTACGACCATCAACATCGCGTGGCCCTATCAACTTCCCCCTGATGGACATTTCAATTCCTTTGCAAGTGGTGTGATCAATCTGGGTGGCAACACCTATCAGGATTTGATGGAACCGCCGTTCGCGGTCTACCTGTGGGGTGCTGGCACCTACGAAGGCATGATGGCAGAGAGCTTCGGCTACGACGAAGACGATAATTATGTAATTACGCTTAAATCGGGCGTGTCCTGGAGCGATGGGACACCCGTTACGTCTCAAGATATTCTCACGACCTTCTACACGGGTTATTTAATCGGCGCTCCGGCGTGGAGCTACGTTGAAAGCATTGAAGTCGTCGATGATCTCACTGCACGCTTTATCATGGGGTCAGCTTCCCCGCTGGCAGAGTATCGCATTCTGACCTACCAGATTCGTCCTACCAGTGTCTACGGCACGTTCGCCGAACGCGCGATGCCTCTGGTCGAAGCGGGTGCAGCAGCAGGCGATGCGGACTTTGACGCGCTCGTCACCGAACTGACCGAGTTCCGCCCCGAACAATACGTCTCGGCGGGACCGTATGTGCTGCTGCCGGAAAACGTGAGCGATGCGAACGTGGTGCTGGTCAAGAACGAAGGCGGTCTCAATGCCGACATCGTGCAGTTTGACCGCGCAGTGGTATGGAACGGCGAAACCGAAGCGGTCACGCCGCTGGTGAGCAACGGCGACCTGTGGTATGCGACCCACGGCTTCCCGCCCGCAACAGAAGCCGCATTCGTAGATCAGGGCATTGACATCATTCGCGGCGCAAGCTACAGCGGACCTGCAATCTACGTCAATCACGACATTTATCCGCTGAATCGCCCTGAAGTGCGTCAGGCGATGGCATACGTCGTTGACCGCGAGGAAAACGGCTTCGTCAGCCTCGGCGAATCGGGCATTGCCAGCGAGTGCATGTGCGGCTTCAGCGATAACCTGACCGAACTGTGGCTCTCTGAAGAGACGCTCGATACGCTCAACCCCTACGACACCGACCATGAAATGGCGGCATCGATCCTCGAAGGCATCGGCTTCACACGTGGCGACGATGGCGTGTGGGTGGACGATCAGGGCAACCGCATGGCGTTCGAGTTGATCTTCCCGGCTGAATTCCTCGACTGGGCAGCAGCGGCGGAGAACGCCACGCAGCAGTTGAACGACTTCGGCTTCGAGATCACGGCACGCGGCGTCCAGTTCCAGCAGCAGCTTCAGGACGTGTACGACAACAACTTCCAGATGGCGATCCGCAACTGGGGCATCGGCAGTCCATTCCCCGGTCAGAGCTTCCTCGAACCCTACAACCGCTACAATGGTCAGGGTGAGTTGGCGGGTGAAGGCGTCGGCGGTGGTATGCGTTTCGACGTGAACGTCACCTACAGCGGCGGAGAACTGAACGTCTACGAAGCCTCAGTCCAATCCGGCGAAGGTTTGGACATCGACGCGCAAAAAGAACTGGTCGAGCAGCTTGCCATTTCCTTCAACGAACTGCTGCCGATCATCCCCCTGTGGGAGCGTTACGGCAATAACCCGCTGAACCGTCAGTTCCTTGACGCGCCACCCAGCGACGATCCGATTTACAACAACGCGGGCGCAGATCACTTCATGCCTTACCTGATCATGACGGGTGGCGTTGGACCTGCTGGTGGGATGTAGTTTCGATTTTGTGTATTATTGGTTTGGGGCATGGGTGTACCATGCCCCTGTTTATAGAAGGCAGAAGAAATAGACGTTATTTGAGGATTTATACCAGTGGCAACTCGTAATCCTGTCATGCAACCAACGGCGGCAGCGCCTCCCCCTCGCCTGCTAGATGGTCTGCGCAATCTCTATACCAATTACACAGTGCGAACCATTCTACAGGCGCTCGTCACGATCTGGGCAGTTATCACGTTCACCTTCTTCCTGATTCGCCTCATGCCCGGAAATCCGGTGCAAGTCTATGTGGATTTCCTGATCAACCAGCAAAACATGACGTATGAAGAGGCTTACTCCCGCGCTGCCAGCCAATTCCGTTTCGACCCCGACGCCAGCCCGATCACGCAGTACGTCGAATACATGGGGCAGCTTTTGCAGGGCGATCTCGGACTATCGATCACCTCTTCCGGCACGCGCGTCATCGATCAAATTGCGCGTTACCTTCCATGGACAATTTTCAGCGTCGGCTTGGGACTGTTGATCAGTTTCACACTCGGCGCGGTTCTCGGCACGATCATGGCATACAAACGAAACACGCCCATCGATCATGCCCTATCACTGCTTGCGTCGGTTCTCAGCGCCGTTCCCAATTACATCTGGGGACTACTGATTCTGATTGTTTTAGGCGTGCAGTTACACTGGTTCAACGTCGGCGAGCTACGCGGCACTTATGATCCGTCAATAACGCCCGGTTTCACGCTTGAATTTTTCGGCAGCGTTCTCAGCCACGTGACGCTGCCCGTCATCGTGTACGTCACGGGTTCTGTCGGCGGGTGGATGCTGAATATGCGCAACAGCACTATCAGCACGCTTGGCGAAGATTACGTGAACGTAGCGCGGGCACGCGGTCTCACGTCCAGCCGCATTTTACTGGCATATGTGGGGCGAAACGCCTCACTGCCTATGTTTACGCTGCTGGCGATCAATATCGGTTTCATCATCGGCGGCAGCGTGATCATTGAAGAACTGTTCGTCTACAAAGGGATCGGCAGTTTCCTCTTCTGGTCGATTACGCAGCGCGATTACACCTCGATGCAGGGCGTGTTCCTCATCATCACAATTTCAGTAGTCGTCTCGAACCTGCTTGCCGACCTTCTCTACAGCCGGCTTGACCCACGTGTGCGCGTAGGTGGGGAGAAATAGGTGATGGCAACCACCACATACGAACTGAGTACACCACGCCGCCCTCAGTTTATCGACAACCTGATTTCGTCGCTCGCGGTGTTCTTTCTGGCACTGCGCCGTAACCGTGCCGGAATGTTCGGCTTCATCGGGCTGGTGATCTACGCGGTCTGGGTGCTCATCGGTCCTCGATTCGTGCCGTTCGACTCCGAAGTGCGATTAGACCAGATCACCGCGCCGCCCGGTTCGCGGCTGGTCTTGGTCACGCGGTCAGCCGATGCCGGACAATACCGTACACTGGACGACCTCAACGGGCGTGTCGTTGGTGTGTTGAACAACTCCGGCGGCGAAGCGATGGTCGAACCCTACGAAGAAGCAGGCACGCTGGAAGTTGAAACCGAACGTTTCAGCAACGGGCGAGGCGTTCCCGAACTGCTAGAATCGCTGGCAGAGGGCGAAGTCGATGCCGTCATCCTGTTTTCAACGTCAGTCAAACAATATTTGAGCGACACCGGACGGCGGGAAGAATTCGC
>DATGQJ010000703.1:0-9003 GCA_035304265.1 Oceanobacillus sp. | reverse complement strand
ATCCGTTTTGCATCACGTGCAGTGCTTTGAGGCTGGTCAGTTTGCCGAAGCTATCGGGAAGGCTCGTGAGAAGGTTGCTATCCAGATGCAGTTCGGCGAGGTGGGGTAGGTGGCTCATCGACTCCGGCAGTTCGCGCAACTGGTTCGCATCCAGATACAGCTTTTCGAGGTGGGGTAGTTCTCCGAGCCACTCCGGGAGTGTTGTAAGGCGGTTTCCGGTCAAATCCAGTTGACGCAGCGTAACGTCATGTCGTATCGCTTCGGGAACGGTGGTCAGTTCACCATAACGCAGCGACAGCGCGACCAACGTCCCGTTTTCCGCAACAAAGCCGACACGCTGATCGACGACTTGGCTTTTGTCCGTTAATTGTAGCGGTCTGGTCTGCGTCGCTTGCGCCAGCGCTTTTAAAATTTCCATATCCTGCATACAAACTCTTTCGCCAACGAATTGTATCGTCGTTATTGAGGTCACTTGACAGTATTTTCATGCAGCGATATAGTTCATACGATTGACCGCATACGTTTGCATAACTCAACAGAACGGTTTTGCATAGTGTTGCATTATCCGTCTAGATTGACAATTAGGATACAATGCACAACTGCAAAATATCGTTTTATAACTGGTTTTGTGTTACTCTCACCGTAGCGCGTTGTGAACGCTCACACAATGGACTTGTTTATGCAACCTTTACTTAAAGCATCTGGCATTAGCAAACAGTTTCCCGGCACGCAGGCACTCGATAACGTTTCGCTGGAATTGATGCCCGGCGAAATCCACGCGGTCATCGGCGAAAACGGCGCGGGGAAGAGTACCCTGATGAAAATCCTCGCCGGAGTGCTTTCGCCAGACAGCGGCACGATTGAATTTGAGGGGAAACCGGTCACGTTCCTGAATCCCCACGATGCCCTGATGAAAGGGATCGCCATCGTCTATCAGGAATTGAGTCTCGTCCCGCCTCTGACTGTCGCCGAGAATATTTTTCCCGGACGATTGCCAACTAATTTTCTGGGAATGGTGCGTTATGGAGCGCTTTTCCGTGACGCGAAGCAGGTGTTGGACAATCTCAACGCCAACATCGATCCCCGTGTTCCCGTCGAAATGCTGTCCATCGCCAACCAGCAGCTCGTCGAAATCGGCAAGGCTTTATCGCTGAATTGCAAGGTGCTGATTCTGGATGAGCCGACCTCTGCCCTCACCGACCACGAAACCGAGCTATTGCTCAAGCTGCTGCGCCGTCTGGCGAATGAAGGCGTGGGCATTCTGTATATCAGCCACAAACTGAACGAAATTATGTCGCTGGCAGATCGGGTGACCGTTTTGCGCGATGGTAAATACGTGGGCACAGACTCCATAAAAGGTGTCCATCCCGACGACCTGATTCGCATGATGGTCGGACGCGATCTGGGGGTGCTGTTCCCTCAGAAAAGCAAGCAAATTGGTACTCCCTTGCTCGAAGTCAAGAATGTTCGCATCGCTGGTTCGGATGCAAAAAACAGCTTCCGTCTCTATCACGGAGAAGTTCTCGGTTTAGCCGGGTTGATCGGCTCTGGACGGACGGAACTGGCGCGGGCGCTCTTTGGCGCTGAACCGATAGTTGAGGGTGAGATCATCCTCAATGGCGAGGAAGTGAAGGTTACCTCTCCGAAACGCGCTATCGAGCTTGGGATTGGCTACCTGCCCGAAGACCGCAAAGCCGCCGGATTGTTCCTCGAAATGAGTCTCAAACTCAACGTTGCCGCGACGGTGATTGACGAAGTGAGCAGCGGCGGGTTTGTCGTTGGCTCCAAAGAGCGGAAGTTGGCGGAGGAAGCGGTTCAACAGTTAGACATCAGCACGCCGACTATCGAGCAGGAAATCAGGCGGTTGAGCGGTGGCAACCAGCAGAAGGCGCTGGTCGCCAAATGGCTTGCGATTAAACCCAAAGTGTTGATTGTAGATGAGCCGACACGCGGCATCGACGTGGGCGCGAAGCGAGAGATTCATTTCTTGCTCCGAACCCTTGCCGAAACCGGAGTCGGCATCATCATGATTTCGTCGGAGCTTCCTGAAGTGCTCGGCATGAGTGACCGCATTCTGGTGATGCGTGAAGGGGCATTCGTTGCCGAATACAGCAGCAGTGAAGCTACGGAAGAAAAAATAATTCGTTCTGCCAGTGGTCAAAAAAGTGAGTAGACAGCGCAATGGAAAAAGCAACCACATTTAGCGACATGCCTCCTGCGAGCGGAAGTTTCACTCGTGGATTTTTAGGACGCTTGGCGCGACAGCGTGAATTTACGCTGATTGTCATGATTGTCATGATCGGTTTAGCACTCCAGCTTATCACGGGACGCTTCTTCACCGTTCCGAATCTGAACGCCATTTTGCTCGGCTTTGCCACGTCTGCCATCATCGTCGTCGGCATGACCGGGGCGCTGGTATCGGGCGGTTTCGACCTGTCGGTTGGTTCGGTGTTTGCGATGGGGGGCGTGACCGCCGCAATTGCGTTACGCGCCGACGTTCCTATCCCGCTCTCGATCATTTTGGGCGTAGGCGCGGGCGTGCTTGCAGGATTGGTGAACGGGTTGCTCATCACGAAAGTGCAGATCAATCCCTTCATCACGACGCTCGGTATGATGGGTATCGCGCGTGGTATCAGCCTTGCGGTGACGGAAGGCACGACACTTGCCGGATTGCCCAGTGAATTTTACGTCTACGGACAGGGCAAAACTTTCGATATTCCCAACCTCGTTCTTATCGCCCTGAGCATCGTGCTCATCGGGGATTTTCTGATGCGACGTTCGTCCTCCTTCCGCCAGATTTACTACGTCGGCGGCAACGAGGAAGCGGCACGACTTTCGGGTATCAACGTTGACCGCGTGAAGATCGCCGTATACACGCTGTCCGGTCTGCTGGCGGCGCTGGCAGGCGTGCTCTCTATCTCACGGTTTACCGTCGCCGATCCGGGTACAGGCATGGGCGAAGAACTGCGCATCATCGCCGCCTGCATCATCGGCGGGTGCAGTCTGCGCGGTGGCAAAGGCACGGTGATCGGCGGTCTGTTCGGGCTGATTTTTGTGGGGTTCATCAATAATGGCTTAATCCTGCTGCGCGTGCCGGTTTACTGGCAGCAGCTTTCAATGGGGGTGGTGCTGCTGTTGGCGGTGGGTTTCGATACCCTGAGCCAACGTTGGCAACTCAGGTCACGGGGTCAGAAGGCTGGCTAAACGCCTCGTGTCCTTTTTATATTCGTTTCGTTGCGAAAGGATTATGAAGTGAATAGACGTGATTTTCTTAAGAAATCAAGTGTGGCTGCCGCTGCTGCGATGCTCGCGTCACGCGGTATCACGCCGGGGAGAGCGCAGAGTGACCAGACTTATTACATGGTCAGTTTCCTGTCCGGCATCAGCTACTGGGCAGATGCATTTCGGGGAATGCAGGACGCAGCCGAGTGTCTGGGCGTAGAAGCCATCTACACGGGCACGCCTGAATATGATACGACGGCGGAAGTGCGCGTGCTCGAAGAGACGCTTGGGCAAGAGCCGGACGGCGTTCTGCTGACCGTGATTCAGGCGGACGCACTGCAACCGACGATTGACGCCGCGATTGACAATGGCGTACCGTTGGTGACGTTCGATGCCGACTCACCGTTGAGCAAGCGCTATGCCTTCCTCGGCACGGGCAATTACTACGCGGGTGTGGTCGCGGCGCGTTACATTGGACCGCTGGTTCAATCCGGTAAAGCCGCCGTCGTCACCGTCCCATCTCAGAACAATCTCGCGCTGCGCACGCAGGGCTTCATCGAAACGCTTGCGGCGGAATTCCCGGATGTCGTCAGTGGCGATGCCTACATCGTAGACAACCAGAATACGTCCGAACAGGCAGCCAGCGGTTTGTCGGCATTGCTGCAAGCTGAACCCGATATTCGGGGCGTGTTCAGCAGCAACGCGCAGGCGGCAATCGGCGCGGCGCAGGCAATCCGCGAGGCGGGGTTGAGTGATCAGGTGCATCACATCGGCTTCGACTTCGATGAAGGCACGCTCGACCTGATCGACAGCGGTCAGTTGGGCGCGACTCTGGCGCAGGGCACATGGCAGATGGGTTTCTGGGGGCTGCTGTTTGCCTATATGGTGCGCAATGAGTTGATCGAATCCGTCTCCGACTGGCGGGCAGCCGGGATTTCACCACTGCCACCGAACGTGGATACCGGGGTTGTCGTCATCAATCAGTCCAACAGCCAGTTCTGGCGCAGCGGTGAATAAAACGGAACCGGGTGGAGATGAACGCCAGCGCATCTCTACCCCGTTTCTTAAATCGGGGGCAGAGGAACACTGACCTGCTCCTCTGCCCGCCAACTTCAGGGTGGGACTCAACCCTTCGTACTAGTCTAGTCCACCTATGCGTGTAAAAGCAACTTACTCACTCTAGGAGAACGACCATGGCACGGCGATTTTCCTGTGGCAGTGTTGTTGTACGCATAGCCACAAATGCGATGAAGCTACTGGTACTATTGCTCGCAGTTCTTTTGATGAGCACTTCAATTCTTGCGCAAGACGCTTCGGTGACATCAGCACCCTACGGCACGACGGCTGGGGGAGAAGATGTGGAAGAATACACGCTGATCAACGCCAACGGAGCTGAGGTGAAAATCATCACCTATGGCGGCATCATCACCTCGGTCAGAGTGCCGGATCGATACGGTAATCTGGCAAACGTAACGCTGGGCTTTACCAGCCTTGAGGATTACGAAACCCGGAACTCCAACTATATCGGCGCGATCATTGGTCGCTTCGGAAACCGTATCGCTGAAGGGCGATTCTCGATTGACGGCGAAGAATACACCCTTGCCGTCAATAACGGTCCGAACGCCCTGCACGGTGGATTGGTCGGCTTCGACAAGGTGGTCTGGGAAGCCGAAGAAGTCGAGGCAGAGGATGGCGTCGCCATTTCGCTGCATTACCTGAGTGAAGATGGCGAGGAAGGCTATCCCGGCAATCTCGATGTGACGGTGGTTTATACGCTGACCAACGACAACGAACTGCGCCTTGATTACACAGCTACCACCGATGCGCCAACCGTCGTCAACCTGACCAATCATGCCTACTGGAACCTGAAGGGCGAAGGCTCAGGCAGCATTGATGACCACATTCTATGGATCAATGCGGATCGCTACACGCCGACGGACGATCACCTGATCCCGACGGGCGAGCTTGCGCCGGTTGAAGGCACGCCGTTCGATTTCCGTACACCGCGAGTGATCGGACCCGCGACGCGCTCGACCTATCCTCAACTCATGGGGGGAGACGCACGCGGGCTTGACCACAACTTCGTGCTCAACCGGGACGACCTTGAGGATACGTCGATGATCATGGCGGCGGTGCTCTACGAGCCGACACTCGGACGGACTTTAGAGGTCTGGACGACTGAGCCGGGTCTACAGGTCTACTGCGGAAACTACTTCGGTCAGTGGAACGACGAGGCGCAGCCATGGATCGGTCAGAGTGGGAACTTCTACCGGCAGGGTGACGGTTGTGCGTTGGAGACTCAGCACTTCCCGGATTCGCCGAACCAGCCGGATTTTCCGTCTACGGTGCTGCGTCCCGGCGAGACCTATGAAACGACCACAATCTTCAAATTCTCGATAGACTAATGTGGTTTTGGTAACTCCGTGATTTCGTAGGGGCGTCCTGCGGGACGCTCCTACAAGAATTCACGGACGAACTTTTGCGTTATTACTCATACTGGGGATTGGTGTTTGCTTATGACCACTTCGACTATCGCACAGAACGCTTCGGTGACATCGCAGCCCTACGGCACGACGGCTGATGGTCAGTCCGTTGAAGAATACATCCTGACCAATGCCAACGGCGTAGAAGTGCGCATTATTACCTATGGAGGCATCATCACATCGGTTCAGGTTCCTGATCGTGATGGCTTTAGGGCGAACATCAATCTTGGATTCAATAATCTGGCGGATTATGAGACCAAAAGCCCGTACTTTGGCTGTATCGCCGGACGCTACGCCAACCGTATCGCCAATGCCGAGTTCACGCTTGACGGCAAGAAGTATACGCTTGCCGCCAACGATGGTCCCAACTCGCTTCACGGCGGAAACGTCGGCTTCGATAAGCAGGTCTGGCAGGCGTCGCCAGTGGAGGGAAACGGCGAAGTCGGTGTAGCGCTTCGTTACCTGAGTCCAGATGGTGAGGAAGGCTATCCCGGCAATCTGGACGTGAAGGTGGTCTATACATTGACCGCCGATAACGGGCTGCGGATCGATTACACCGCCACGACCGATGCACCGACGGTGGTGAACCTGACCAATCATGCCTACTGGAATCTCATGGGCGAAGGGCAGGGGGCAATTTACGATCACATCTTATGGCTGGATGCGGATCGTTACACGCCTGTCAACGAAACCCTGATTCCGACGGGCGAACTTGCGCCAGTTGAAGGCACGCCGTTCGATTTTCGCATCCCGAAACCCTTAGCTCCGGGGCAGCGGTCTAACCATGAGCAGATCGTGTTCGCTCGCGGCTATGACCATAATTTCGTACTCAACCGGGCGGAAGGCGATACTTCAGTGAAGCTGGCGGCAAGGATGTACGAGCCAACCTGTGGACGCTATCTCGAGGTGTGGACGGATCAACCGGGGCTTCAGGTTTACGCCGGAAATTTCCTCAATGGAACGCTGGTTGGAGCCAGTGGTCGCATTTACCGGCAGAGCGATGCTTTTGCGCTGGAAACTCAGCACTTCCCGGATTCGCCGAATCAACCCAATTTTCCGTCTACGGTGCTGAGACCCGGTGAGACTTATCAGACGACGACGATCTACAAGTTTGGCGTCGCGTAGTATATAACGCCGTAGGGATGTTCCTACGGGGATAATCGCAGCAAAGGACATCATTAATGCGGGTTGTCGTTATTGGCGGCAGCGGGCATATCGGAACTTACCTTATCCCGATGCTGGTCGAAAAAGGCTACGAAGTCATCAATGTGACGCGGGGACAGAGCAAACCTTATCTGCCTCATGCGGCATGGAATGCGGTTCAGTCGGTTGTGGCTGACCGCCAGAGCGAAGAACAGGCGGGCACGTTTGGGGCACGTATCCGTGATCTCAAGCCGGATATTGTGATCGATCTGATCTGCTTCACGGAAGCGAGCGCTCGTCAGTTAGTCGAGGCGTTGCGTGGGCAGGTACAACACTTTCTACACTGCGGCACGATCTGGATTTACGGACACAGCACACAGGTTCCGGCGACAGAGGATCAACCGCGTCGTCCGTTTGGTGAGTATGGCATTCAGAAAGCGGCTATCGAGGCATATCTTCTGCAACAGGCGCGACAGTGTGGCTTTCCGGCGACGATTCTCCATGCCGGACATATCGTAGGTCCGGGGTATGCGCCGCTGAATCCGGCGGGGCATTTCAACCCGGAAGTGTTTGCGCGGATTGCGCGGGGCGAAGAACTGGCGCTGCCGAATTTCGGGCTGGAGACCGTTCATCACGTTCATGCCTCTGACGTTGCACAGGCATTCCTGAAATCGATCACACATTGGAGTACAAGTGTGGGCGAGAGCTTCCATACGGTATCACCTGCTGCGCTGACGCTGAGAGGCTACGCCGAAGCGGTTTACGGGTGGTTTGGACACGAAGCTAAACTCAAATTTCTGCCCTTCGAGGAATGGCGCAAAACGGTTTCTGAAGAAGAGGCGCAGGCGACATGGGAGCACATCGCCCGAAGTCCGAACGCGAGTATCGCTAAAGCGCAGCGGCTTATCGACTATCAGCCGCGTTACACATCATTGCAAGCTATTCGGGAAGCTGTGGACTGGCTGATCGAGCATGGCAAGATCGTCATTTAGAGACGATGGTAGAAGTTGAAACGACATGGCAAGACGTAGATCACGTCAAGTTTCCGGTACGCCAACCATGCGCGATGTCGCCAGATTAGCGGGGGTGTCGCAGAGTACAGTGTCGCGGGTTCTCAGCGAAACGGTGACATCACCCGTGCCGATCAGTGAGGAGACGCGGCAGCGGGTTCTCAGCGTAGTTGAGGAACTTGGCTACCAGCCGAATATGATCGCGCGGAGTTTGCGGACGCAGCGAACGCAGATGATCGCCGTGATGATCGGCGACATCTCGAATGCGTTTTACCATCCGATTGTCCGCGCAGTGCAGGATTATGCGCGTAGCCGTGACTACGACGTGCTGATTTCCAACGGCGATCATCTGTACGAGAACGAAGCCCGATTTTTGCAGACGGTACTGCGTCGTCCAGTGGATGGGGTGATTATGGCTCCACATCGGTTGACGGCGGATGATCTGGACAAATTCATGCGGCGAAGCCACATTCCGGTGGTGTCGTTGGGGGCGCAAACCAAGCATCCGATGATCGACGTGGTGGGTGGGACGAGCGAGCCTGCGACTTATGAAGCAATCCGTTGGCTGATTCAAGAGAAGGGGCATCATCGGATTGGCTTTATCGGGGTGGTGGACGACATGCCACCGGGTCCGGCAAGGCTGCGGGGCTACGAGCGAGCGATGACTGATGCGGGATTGGAAATCGAGCCGGGCTTTGTGCAGAAGGTCGAATTTACGACTGAAGGCGGACGGCGGGCGATGGCGGCGTTTTTGCAGCAGCCAAATCCACCGAGTGCGGTCTTTGCCTGCAATTCGTTGATGGCGATTGGGGCGATTCAGGTGGCGCAAGAGCAGGGCTACAACGTGCCGGACGACGTTAGCGTGATGGGGTTCGACGATATTCCAGAGAACGTGATCGTGCATCCAAAGCTGACGATCATCGCCAGAGATTTGCAGACGATTGGGCGGCAGGTGGTGGAAATTCTGTTTGAACGGATTGATGGTCGCGTCGTGGGACCGGGGCGATTCTTTCAGAGTGAGTGGAAGGTGATGGAACGAGAATCGGTGAAGTCGTTGAAGTGAGTAAGGAAAGTGCTGAGTAGCAAAAGTGCAGAGTAACAGATCGATTCGCTGCGAAATTGAGCGAATTTTGGACACGACGTTT
>DATGQJ010000702.1:0-5638 GCA_035304265.1 Oceanobacillus sp. | reverse complement strand
CGCGTCCTGACATTGTGGAGCGGGAACGAACCAAGCTGGCAGACCTTCAGGCGAGCGCGGCGCAAATCGCCGAACGGCTTGCAGCGCTCTGCAACTGACATGTGGGAGTTAGAGCGGGCACACCAGACGTTTGTGCCCGCTCTAGTGGTTCGCGCGTTGTCTGGTAAAAATCGCCCGTCCCGCTTCCTGTGCTGCCTTCCGTACCTCGACATCGGTGTCATTTTCAAACACTTCACGCAGCACGTTGAGCGCTTCAGGGTCGCCGAGTTGTTCCAGTTCCTGAATCGACTTCAGCCGGACTTCGGGATTTTTATCTTTCAAACGCCCAATATGGTATGCCAGTAGTTTCTTATTTACGCTCACAGTCGCCACCAGCCTTCACCCAATTTGTGCATTGTCTAAAGGTATTATAACTAATCTACCCTATCCCAGTATTGAGATGCCACTGGCAAATTTGTGCTATAATCGCACGTTACACCGGAGTGGAAATATGACATTTGTGGCAGATTGCGCCATTGTTGTCGCTGTCGGTTTAAATACCCATCACACCCAACTTGCATACAGTCGAACCCGCGCCATGCTTCCGGCACTTGGTAAGCCGCTGGCTGCGCGGGCGCTGGATCGGCTTTACAGCGCCGGAATCCGCCGCTACGTCGTCGTCATCGGCGAAGAGGAAGGCGGGGTTGCTGCTTATTTGAACAGCCACCTGCTTTCCGATATGTCAGTTGAGTTCGTCGTCCAGACCAACGCCGACAGTATGAACGCCGTATTGGAGGAAATTTCCACCCGCTACCAACCGCCGTTTTTGACGACCAGTTACAACAGCTTTGCGCATCCCCATTTTGCCGAGCGCCTGCTCAAACGCGGTTCGGAATTCGGCGATGCGCTTGTGCTGGGCGGTGCAGATTTGCCGCTGCCGGGTTCGGAACATGGCTACGTTGGGCGAACCGACGGTGACAAACTGGTTGACATTGCATCGCGTCAGACCGATACCAATCGGCAAGGGGCGCTGCTGACGGATATGGCGCTGTGCGGCAGAAACTTTCTCGACTTTGCGAGTAAGTCAGCGCCAAAACGAACCCTCATGGAACTGTTTCAGGATTACGTCGCCGCGAAGCAGCGTGCATACGTCGTGCGTGCAGGATGGGTGCTCCATATCTTCACCGACGAGGATTTGCACGTCCTCAATAAGCATCTGCTTGAGGAAGAAGAAGATGTCAGCATCCTCAGCGAAATCCCCACAAATGTGCAGATTATCCCGCCTGTACGGATTGACCCGCAGGTCAGCGTGGGACCCGAAGCCGTCATAGGACCCTACGTTTATCTGGAATCAGGCTCGAATATCGGACATCACGCGGTGCTGCGGCATTCACTGGTACTCCAACGCGCAACAGTTCCCCCTCATACCGTGATTTCCGACGCCATTGTTTCCAGCCGCGCTCGCATCGAAGTTTAGATCAACCCTTACCCCGTCTTCCTGCCTGTGGTTATAATGACGACGCTGTTTACCGTCTGATGAGGTCTAGCGATTGTCGTACAAAGTTTGTCCTATCTGCGGAACGCCTGCGTTTCCCAACGCGACGCTGTGCAGCACCTGTGGGACAACGCTCACCGACGTGGATTTGGTCAAACGCGACGACAAGCCTGCCCCACCGCCCACAGCCTATGACCGTCGCTATGGTGAAGCCGATTTGCTGGAAGGTGAGCTTCGCCATCAGGGACAGGTTTATCTGATTGGCGTAGGGTTAGTGGTTTTGCTTCTAATATGTGGAGTTGGATTGTTTTTCGGTGGAGCACAGTTTCTATCAGGTTCTCAAGGAACTCCCACTCCAGCCAATTCCCCTTTTCCAACGCGAGAATCAACAGGCGGCGCGGTTGCACTTGAGACCGCAACCCCACGTCCGTCACTCAACCTACCAACGGTGACGCCAGCGCCGCCGACTGCAACCTTCACCCCTACTCCGGGACCCTGTGAACGTCAGGTGCAATCCGGCGACGACATCATCAGCCTTGCCTATAGTTGCGGGCATCGTAGTCAGGATGTGCTGCCTTTGATTCTGGAGATGAACGACCTCTCTGCACCGGAGCAGCTACAGGCGGGGCAAATGCTGCTGATCCCGTGGCCCACGCCTACCGAAGAAATCATCGAAGTCGATCCCACTTCAGCAGCCATGTTGGATCTGGATGGACGGTCTGATTCCGGCAGTATAGCGACGGTTGACGCCTTCTTCGCCGCACAGAATTCGACGGGACTACCGGTATCCTATTCAGGATTTGCCACCCCGACCCTGCTGCCCGGTGTGACATGGCATATCGTTCAACCGAACGAAAGCATGATCGCGATTGCCTACCAGTACGGAACGAACGCCGAAACTCTGTCTCAACTCAATCCCGAAATTCCCTTTTCCCAGTGTGACTTCCAATATGATACGGGCGGCGAACGCTGTATGGTGTTTTTGCAAGTCGGGCAGCAAATCCGCGTACCTGCCCCACTGCCAACGGCAACGCTTTCACCGACACTTTCGGGCAGTGAGACGCCGACTTTCACGCCAACACCAACTTTCAACGCGCCGAGCGCCCTCAGCCCCGGCAACCGTGCCATCTTCCGACGGAACGATATGGTGACGCTGCGCTGGGTTGCTTCTGGAACCCTGAATCCGGGCGAGGCATACCGAGTGACGGTGGAAAATCTGACGACGATGACGGTGCATACCGCCGACACCAGTGAGTTGTTTTATATCATTCCCGGCGACTGGCAGGGACGAGATTCGCGCCGCCACCAATACCGGTGGACGGTGAGTATCATTCGTCTCGATGACCCCGAAAACCTCACCTTCACCACTGAAGCCCGTCTCTTCACATGGGAAGGGCGTGGAGAGTCCTGATGCATAGACAAATCGTTGCACTTGTCATCTTAATCGGCTCGATTCTGCTCGCAGGCTGCGAGATTGGAATGCCGCGCGGCGGTCCAACCCCGACGATCTTGCAGGAAGCTGCACCCACTGTAACCCCCGTCGAACCAACGATGACGCAGGGCGTTACCCTGATACCGATCCCGCAGCTTGAGAGTCCATCACCGACCTTTACGCCGGGCTTGCCGACGGAAACCTTGACGCCAAGTCCAACGCCGGGTCCTATGGAGTATGAGATTCAACCCGACGATACGCTGCTGTACATTATCCAGCAAGACCCATTCAACTACACCGACACCAACGTGATCCCCGAGATTCTTCGGCTCAATCCGCTGCTCACCAGCCCGGATCGACTGCCACCGCCCGGATCGACCATCTTAATTCCAATGCCTACTCCATCAAATACGCCGGAAGGATATGAGCAAACGTTGACAGCGTTTCCGATTACGCCGACGCTCGAAGGCGGCGCTCTCCCGGTGACACAGCATACCATCGCTGAGGGTGAGACGATTCTAGGCGTGGCTGGTCGGTACAACACCACCCTGGTGATACTTGCTACCCTTAATCCCGATCTGGGCTTCTTTGGGTGCGATTACAACAATCCCAGCGGAGGACCCGACTGTACTGTTTCATTGCAGGTCGGGCAGGAGATCAACGTGCCGATGCCGACCCACACGCCAACGCTTTCACCGACGTTTTCCGGCAGCGAAACGCCAACGGTGACGCCGACCTATCCGCCGCCAGCGATGATCTTTCCGGCGCAGGACGCGAATGCCAGCGCTCGCACGTTCCAGTTGCAGTGGGTAAGCGTGGGCATTCTGGACGAAAGCGAATACTACATCGTCCAGATCGAGGACACGACCAGTGGCACAAGCCATCTGGATGTCACCAAGAATACATCGTATGAACTGCCGGAGTCGATGATCCCGACGGATGGGCAACCACACATCATTCGCTGGCGAATCAGTGTGGGTATCCTCACCGAAGAACAGCGCTGGCGTCCCATCAGCGGACTTGGCGAGTGGCGCACATTCCAGTGGCAGAGCCGTTAAGGCGGAATTTACCTATTAGCGAGTAAAAATTAGAGGTCGGTTGGAAGCGTTCCAGCCGACCTCTAACACTTATTTTAGCGCTGATGAAATCAGATGCGCCCGAACTCGCGGGCAAGTTGTTCACTGCTCATGTGAATCATCGTGGGGCGTCCATGTGGGCAGGTCAGCGGAGATTGACAGCGCTCAAGCTGGCGGATCAACCCCTGCATTTGTTCCAACCCTAAAACCTGTCCGGCTTTGATGGCTGCCTGCTTGCAGACGCGCAGCACGATTCGGTCTTCGATGGCTTCCTGACCGGGCTTATTTCCCTGCACCAGATCATCGACGATGCCTGCCAGCGTCTCGATAGGGTCTCCATCGGCGAGAATCGCGGGGACGCTGCGAATGACAAACACATTCGGTCCGAATGGCTCGATCTCGAAGCCGAGTTCCTGAAGTATGGGTAAATTTTCTTCCAGCAACCGTGCTTCCGGCGGCGAGACTTGTATAGTTTGCGCTGCCAGCGTGTACTGCGAAATTGCTTCTTTTTGAGCATGTTCCGCCATGAACTGCTCGTAAAGCACGCGCTCGTGAGCGGCGTGCTGGTCGATCAGATACAGTCCGGCGGGACCTTCCGCCACGATGTAGCTTGCCCCCACCTGCCCGATGACACGCAGCATCGGCAATGTACGCGGTCTGGCGGGTCCGTGAGGACCTTCGGGAATTTCGGTGTCCTCGTCCGGTGCATCGGCGTGCTGGCGAATCGCTGGCTGCCCCGTATCCTTCAGCTTCAGATTCATCCCCATCTGAACCGGTTCGGATCGCGGATTCCATACATGGTCGGCATTGCCGTTCGATAGTCTTCCTCGCAGGGTCGGAGTTTGTGCCTGCTCGATGACGGCACGCCGGACGGCACGCTGCACGGCAGAAAACGCTGCGTCACTATCCCGGAAGCGAACTTCAGCTTTAGTTGGATGTACGTTTACGTCCACCTCGTCCGGCGCGACGTTGATCAGTAGGACGGCAACCGGATAACGTCCCGTCATCAACAGTGTGTGGTATGCCTGCACAACCGCGTAGGTCAGGCTGGTGTCCTGTATCCAGCGTCCGTTGACGAACAGCGTGATCCGCGAACGATCCGAACGGTTGTAACTCGGCGCTGAGGTGTAGCCGTAGACGTGAATGTTGAGATGGGTATCGTCCACCTCGAACATATTCTTGATCTGGTCGAGACCGAGGGCGTTCACCATCACGTCAAGAAGCTGCCCGCTGCCGTGTGTGCGGAACGCTTCGCGCCCATCCTGTTCGAGCGTAAAGCGCACGTAGGGATACGCCATGGCATAGCGCGTGACAATCGTGGCAATCTGGCGTTTTTCGGTGTTCTCCGATTTCAGAAATTTCAGCCGCGCAGGAGTGTTGTAAAACAGGTTCTCGACGGTTACGGTGGTGCCGCGCGGTGCGCCAACCGAACGCCGCTGCCGCACCTGCCCACCTTCGAGTCGTAGTAGCGTCCCGGCGTTGTCACTTTCGTGTCGTGTGGTGATGGCAAGCTGGCTTACTGACGCGATACTTGCCAGCGCCTCACCCCGAAAGCCAAGCGTATGAATACGATAGAGGTCATTGGTTTCGCGCAGTTTGCTGGTCGCGTGGCGAGCAAATGCCAGTTCTACTTCGTCTGCCGGAATGCCGCACCCG
>DATGQJ010000701.1:0-11832 GCA_035304265.1 Oceanobacillus sp. | reverse complement strand
ATGGTTGAATACTTTCCCTCGGTTCAACTCAACGGGGTATTAGGCACCTACCAATCACTGATGAGCAATCAGAAGGCGAAGAAAGTGCTGAGCTTCCAACCCCAATATACATGGCGTCATCACATATCACCGGAGGGGCAGATCATCTCATGAAAATCACAGATATCACGGTCTATTTAGCAAAAGAATGGCGCACCTTTCTCTTTGTCGTGATCGACACCGACGAAGGCATCTATGGCTTAGGCGAAGCGGGCATAACCGGGCGTGAACTCGCGGTTCAGGGTGCGATTGAACACTTCAAACCGCTTCTTATTGGGCAGGACCCATTCCGCACCGAGTATATCTGGCAGATGCTGTTTCGCGGCGGTTTTTTTCCAGCACAACGGATTCTCACCGCCGCCATCGCTGCCATCGACATCGCGCTTTGGGATATCAAAGGTAAAGCACTGGGCGTTCCTGTCTATCAACTTCTGGGTGGTCTCGCACGGGATAAAGTTGTCACTTATAATCACAATGTTGGCGAGACAATAGAGGAACTGGTGGAGTCCTGCCAGCGATCCGTTGAAGCAGGCTGGAAAGTCATACGCTGGGGTCTGGCCCATCAGAAAGGAACTGTTTTCGAACCCCGTCCGGCGGTGCGCCGCGCGATCAAGGAATTCCAGGCAGTACGAGAAGCGGTTGGTGATGACATCGAGATCTGCATGGATGTCCACACCCGTGTTAATCTGGCGGATGCCGTCACGCTGTGCAAAGAAGTTGAGCCATTTCGCCCCTATTTCATGGAGGATCCGCTCAGGGTCGAAAACGCCCAATCGTATCGCAATCTTCGTAACCGCACGAACGTACCGCTGGCAATCGGCGAGCAGTACAGCTCCAAATGGGATTTCCGGCAGATTATTGAAGAAGAGCTGACCGACTACGCCAGAGTAGACTTATGCGTCTGTGCGGGCATATCAGAGGCAAAGAAGATCGCCGGATGGTGTGAAACACATTATATCGACCTCTCCGTGCATAACCCGATTGGTCCTGTCGCCACTTCCGCTTTTCTACATCTGTGCCTATCGATACCGAATTTCGCCGTGCAGGAACTCCCACGCCGTCCGGGCGACAGCATGACGGATGTCGTGCTGAACCAGCCGGTGTGGGAAGATGGCTATCTATTACCACCCGAAGCACCGGGTTTAGGAATCGAATTCGACCGTGATGCAATCAAAAAATATCCGTTCGATATGACCGAATTACCGCACTTGCGTCGGACGGATGGCTCGGTCACGAATTGGTAAAGGAAATGGTGATCTTGGCAGGATATGTTAAATTAACGTGCAGACAAGTTGGAATGAATGCAATCGCCTCGAGTTTACAGGGGAATGTGTTGTTGTCCTGACCTGTTCGTTATAATGCCATACGCTAAAGCAGTCCCGTCTACGGGATCATAGCTCATGAAGAAACTGAAGTAAAACATTATACAGGCTTGCTGGAAGACGTTCACCGCAATATGCGCCAGGTGGCGGTGATTTACGAAAACCACTAAAAACCGTTAAGCGCATTCATGGCTGTAGAGTTACCACTTTTTCAGGGCAACTCCAGTTTATACTGCTTCCCTGAGCCTGCTTATATCAGTGGAATCCCAATCTTCCAAAAGTGCCAGTCACATGGTGTTATATCACTATCTTCGGGTCAAACGATAGGACTAACCATTGACTGCGATATGCTTTATCATTGACTGGCAGTGATGCCCCCATCAATGTACAAGATTTGTCCGGTCACGAAAGCGGCAGCTGGAGAAGCGAAAAACAACGCCGGACCGACAATATCTTTTGGGTCGGCGATTCTGCCCAATGGAATTCGCTCGATCAGTTGCTCACGGAAAGCATCGTTTTCCATGACGTGGCGGATCATTTCCGTGTAAACGAAAGTGGGGGCGATCCCATTGACGTTGATATGGTGCGGCGCAAGTTCCATTGCGTGCTGCTTGACCAACATCACCAGACCACCTTTAGTGCTGGTATAAGCCGAGTAACCGCGTCTACGCAGAGCAAGTTGCGAACGAACGGACAGTAAGTGAATCTGCGTCCCACCTCGTCCTGCACCAATCTGATGACGTGCAGCCGCTTGTCCAAGAAACATCGCCGCCTTCAAATTCACAGCATAGACCTCGTCAAATGCTTCTTCGGTCACTTCCAACAGAGGTTCCTCGCGCTGAATGCCGACGCAGTTGACCAGAATATCCACCGAACCATACGTCTTGGCAACAAAATCCACTGAGTCGCGGACTTCCGCCACCGATTTTGCGTCCATAGCGCAACCGACTGCCTCATACCCGGCGCTGTTTAACTGTTGGGCAAACTGACTGGCTTTATCGCCACTCCGTCCCGAAACCACCACCCTTGCGCCATGCAGTGCCAGCCCCCAGGCAATCGCTTCCCCGATGCCGCCATAACCGCCGGGAATATAGGCGACTTTATCCTTCAGATGAAACAAGTCCGACAATTCGACCAAAAAATCAATACGGGGCGTGATCGGTTCCATGAAGCGTATCCTTTAGTCGGTTAGAAGCCAGCCAGCGCCCCTTCGCTGATACCGCGTACATAGTACCGCTGGAGTACGACGAAGACGATCAGCGTCGGGATCATGGCGATGAGAATGGCGGCGCTCAACATGCCGAAGGCGAACGACTGCCCTTCGTCAGCGAGAATGCGCAAGCCAGTGTTGATGTTGGCAATCTGTGGGTTAATGGCGAGGGAGGCTGCCAGTAGCACCTCGTTCCAGACATCTATGAAGGTGAGCAAAATCACCGTCGCTACACCGCCTTTCGCCATCGGTAGATACACGCGCCAGAAGACGCGAAACTCGCTCGCGCCGTCAATGCGTGCGGCTTCGCCCAGTTCTTTTGGCATTCCCATGAATGTTCCGCGCATGATCCAGATCGCAACCGGCAAAAACAGCGCGATGTAAGGGAGGATGAGACCCTGTCGTGTGTTCCAGATACCGATCCGAAACTCGAAAATAAGAATCGGCACGATCAGAATGATCCAGGGAATGGAGAGCAAGCTAAGAATGAAGTTGACCACCAGTTGAGCGCCGCGAAATGCCAGCGCCCCCAGCGCGTATCCTGCCATCGCTGCGAATAAAACAACTACGCTGATGGTGGTTGCAGCGTAAATCAGCGTATTGACGACGTAGCTGGGGAGCTTGTCGCCTTTCTCAAAAATGGTCTGGAAGTGTTCCAGTGTTGGGTTTTGCGGCAGGATTTGCAGGTTCGTGGTGTAAATTTCGGGGTTGGGCTTGATCGAGGTCAGCACCACCCAGACAAATGGCGCAACCGTGATAAAGCACAGCAGCGAAAGCGCAATTGCCAGCGCGAACTGATAGCGACGGTCATAGGAGGCATTGGGGAGCCAGTTCAGTTGAAGCGATCTGGTCATCATGTTATTCCCTTTACGCCGTCCGCCGCATTCGGAACAGAAACGCTGTTGTTATGGTGATTACGATGACGATGAAGGTGAAGACCCATCCCACCGTAGAGGCATAGGTATACCAGTTTTGCCCCTGATTCACTTTGAGGAAGACCAAATAATAGAGCGACTGGGTTCTGCCTGCTGGATTACCACTGGTGAGTACATAAATCGGTACGAAGATTTTGAGGGCTTTGATCACTTGCAGCGTCGTCACGACCATCAGGGTGTTGCGAAGCTGGGGCAGTGTAATGAACCAGAACTCCTGGATATGCGCTGCGCCATCCACTCGCGCCGCTTCATAGTAGTCTTTGGGAATGGCAAGTAAGCCCGCGAGCAGCAGTATCCAGGGACCGAATCCCCATAGTGTCACGGCAACCAGCGTTCCAAAGACGGTATCACGGTCTGCAAGCCAGCTACGAGCCAAGCCGGGAAGCCCGAACACATTGGCGAGCAGATGATTGACAATGCCGTTGTTGGGATCAAGAACCCACTGAAACATCAGCAGTCCCATCGTTACTGGAACCACGGTGGGCAAAAACAATAAACTGCGGAAAAACGTCGTCCCTATCTTAATTTGTTGAAGCAAGACCCCGACGAGCAGCGCCAGTACAATACTAATCGGCACGTAGCTCACGGTATAAATCAAGGTGAACTGGAAGGCGGTGCCAAATGCTCTGTCGTTGAGGACCCGCTCATAGTTACTGAATCCTGCCGTAAACCAGTGAACCTCGCGCACGGTAAACTCTGAGAACGTGAGCAGAAACGAATAGACGATAGGGTAGCCGATAAAGAGGAGGATTATGAGCAGTGCGGGAGCCAGCAGCAGCAGAGCAAAACGCGCCTGCCGCCGTTCTAAATCCCATTTCGGCTTTTTCCCTGTGCGGTCTCGAAGCGCCTGCTCTGCTGACATGCTGCTTATGGTGGTCATAAATTCGATTACCCAGCAACTAGCTTCAGTGAAAATCTATAAGAACCCAATGTCTCCGCAAGCAGGGGCGAGGTGCGCCTCGCCCCGCGAAATACCAGATACTGTGATCTGGATTTCTCGCTTACATCTCGCTTCCTGGCACGGTCAGGTCAGCCGAATCGGTTGCCACGTGCAGATTCTCAATCATTTCTTCAAGCGTCTGGTCGCCGATGAGGTAACGTTGAAGTTCGTCCACGTAAGCCTGCCGGAGGGTTTGCCCATCGCGATACTGCCATTGTCCCATTGCTGGACCTTCCAACTCACCACGCACGAGATCAAAATTCACGTTCTCTGGCAGCGCGTCATAATTTGCCCATAATGTCGGCATTTTGCCGAAGTTGGTTGCCGACCAGGTTTGCGCGTATTCGCCTAATATCTGTTCACGGGCAAATGCTTGAGCAAGTTCCGGGTTTGCTGCCACACGCGGGATATAAATCTGGTGGGAAAATGCCAGCACACCACCATCGCCGGGATAGCCAAAACCCTGAATCACTTCACCTGATGGACACGGCACTTCACCCTGCTCTGGACACAGCGCATTTGTACCTTCGTTGAGACGCGAATTCGATGCATTGATCATAGCCGCTTGTCCAGCTTTGAGCGCATTCCGAGCGCCATTGTTGTCGGTGAATACCGATGTGCCACCGCAACCTGCATCTATGATGCTTTTCTGGAATTCGATCCATGCTTGTCCTGCTACACTATCCCAGTTGGGGCGACCGTCTTCGGTCAGGTATGTTCCTTCCGCCGCGATTACTGCTGCCATCCAGGTATCAGGCGCGAAATTGATGTTGTATTCCATTTCCAGCCCGATTAGCCGCTGACCGTTTACTTCTGTCTGCGATAATGTGCAGGCGGCGGCGTACAGTTCTTCATAAGTGGTAGGGACGCGCGGGTTGCCAGCTTCATCGACTAAGCCTGCTGTCACGAAGTGGTTCGTGTTGTACTGGAAGTTCATCGTCTCGCCAAGTCCCGGTAGAGTAGGATAATTGCTGCCTTCAGGTCCGGGGACGTAGGAATAGTCGAGGAAGGCGGGAATCCAGTTTTCTGGAGCAAGTTCATCCACCATCATTTCATCCCAAGGTAGTAACTGGTCGTCGATGATGGCTGGAGAGAGCTGGCTGATGAGTCCCCCGAAGTAAAGGTCGGCAGTCGAAGCATCAGTCTGCGCCCATTCGAGGAAAATATTAAGGTAATTCGCCCCTAAGCCTTCGTGGGTAAGTACCACAACATCAACGTCGGGGTGATCGGCTTCAAAGCGAGTTTCCAATTCAGGCATATTGTATTTTTCGACCATCCATGCCTCGACTGAAACCGTCAGCGTACCTGAGAGGTTGTCTTCAGCCATGGTAGCGAAAGGGAAGGGTAGAAGAAAACAAGCAAAAATCAACAAAACTATAGGTCGGATGCGATTCATTTCGGCACTCCTGATAAACTAATTTGCAAATAACAGGACGGCAAGGTTGTTTTAATTGGAATTAGACCTCCTATATGAGTTATTCGTTTTCATATTTGAAAACACTGTTGCTAAATGTGATACACAATATCTCTTTTATAAAGTCAAAGTTGATTTTGTCAACTTTGTATAATATTTCACAGGTATTCGCTGCATCATAAGTGAAAATTGACTCTGGTTCATAATGTGTTATGCTCTTTATATCCGATTGTGCAACGTAAGTTCACATATGGAAATTTCTATGAGTAGAAGTGTTCAGTCTTTAGAGCGTGGGCTGGTTGTGCTAGAGGCGTTGATCAGGAACGGTCCCTCTGGAGTGACCGATCTGGCTCATGAATTGGAACTAGACAAGACGATTGTTCACCGTCTGCTTCGGACCCTACAAGGCATGGGCTACGTCACGCAGGATGCGAATCGTAAATATACAGTTGGTTCAAAGCTGCGGCAGATCGGTGCAAAGGCGATTACCAGCCTGGATTTACGGGTAGCCGCTGCCCCATTCATGCATCAACTGGTTGAACATACGAAAGGCGTCGCGCATCTCGCAAAAATGGCGGAGTCGCGAGCTATCTATATAGACCGTGTGCAGTACCCGGGTCTGACGCTGGCTTCAACCGATGTCGGCGGCGTTGCGCCGGGCTATTGTTCGGCAGCGGGAAAAGTATTGTGGGCATACTTGCCGCCACTAGAACTCAACGAGTTACTGGAAGAGACTGAGTTTCGGGCGCATACCAGTCACACAATTACGGATCGAGATACCCTCCTGCGACATCTTGCTCAGATACGCGAACAAGGCGTGGCTATCGATATGGAAGAGCATCGTTTCGGACTAATCGGCGTTGGAGCGCCCGTGCTGGACTACAATGGCAACGTCATTGCCTCGATTTGCATTGGTCAAGTTGCCAGCCGCACCGATGAGCAGCGAATTGCGGAAACGGTTGAACTGGTGCGAGAGGTAAGTCGGCGTCTCTCCGGCGAGATGGGCTATGTAAACGGCGATCTTTAAACGTTGTTATGTTGCCAATCGCGTTCAAACTTTCGGTTGTGCTTATCTTCGTTTGTAGCGCTGTCGTTGCGATACCTCATTTGCAACCGTATGACGACACCGGGTTGCGCGGGCTGCTGAACTCGGACGCAAGTTGTTTGATGCCGTGCTGGTCAGGGATTCAGCTAGGTTACACCTCGCTTGATGAGGCACTTGCGTTGTTAGAACAAAGTATCTGGGTTGGCGAAGTGCGCAAACGAGTCGGCTACCGTCATATCTGGACGTGGAGTGATCAGCATCCATCTATCATTTCTGGTAGCGATCAGCAGTTTCTTTTCTCTTGGCGAGAAGACATTGCCGAGACGATTTCGATGCAACCCCTGCCGCCCTCATGGCAGTTCTGGCTTATCCTGGGACGCCCCGACACCATCACTGTCGCCCCTATGAGTGACCATACCATTGCCTATATTGCCAGCTACGCCGCGGAACAAATCCATATCTTCAATTTCGCTACGTGCGATACCCGTTCCGGACAGGCGGTATGGCGGCAAAATAGCCGACTGGACATTGGCAGATTAGTATTCTACCCGGTTGCGCGTCCCATTCAGTTCGACAGCAGTCAGTGGTTCAGCCTGTTTCATCAACACCCTTTTTGTTTCCGCGTTTACTGAGGCAATCACCTCTCGCTCTTGGAATTACCTTTCACAGAGTACAATCCCAGCAGAACAACAGGTACTATCGCCCGCCGATCTCTGAAAACTGCGGAACTTCCATTTGTGAGAAGTCGTCCGGCGTCATCATCGGCAGCACCTCCCAACCCAGCAAATTTGCAGACTGTGTGTGGGCAATCACTCCGCGACCATCAGCCGGATACTCACTCACGCGAGTGCGGATAAAGGCGTGATACATCAATTGCTCGAAAACTGTTCACACCAAACGGTGGGAACCTAGAAGCCTGTAGTATTAAAGTCGAGGCGTTTCTCGACTCCATTTTCTGAGTAGTCAATCTCCATATATGATTCTGAGAAATCAACCTTTAACCGCACCCATGTTTCAGCAGTCTTCCAGCGAATCTCCAGCAATGAATCAGCATCCGAAAGCAACGAGAAGGTTCCCTGAAATGCTGAGTGTTCGTTGCGGAAGCGGATGAGTTTCAGCAGATTCGCTACAACCGGTCTGGCAAGAGCTTCTTGCACTTCGTACCCACTATAGTAATGACGATTGATATCTCTGCCGACTCTTGTTTCTTCCAACAATTTCAAATCATTGGTGCCTGCCAACAAACCCACGTAATAGACCTGGGGAATGCCCGGCGCGAAGAATTGAATAGCACGAGCAATGAGATAGTCACGATCATTTCTGCCCAGGGCATCGTAATAGGTACAGTTGATCTGGTACAGGTCCAGGTTCGAGGCGGCATGTCCGGTCGCGCGTCGGCTCTGACCACCACTTTTCGCGTGAATTGCCTCCACCAGTAGATCCAACTCCTGCGATGGGATCAAGCCGGGGACTGCGGTCGAAGTGCCGGGTCCTCCGGCTGTCGAGACATAGACGATGTCGAATGCGGCGAGCGCGGCGATCACCGTGACGGTGAGGCACACGCCGATCTCATGCCTCAAAAGCGGGATGGTGATCCTGACAAACTCCGCGAACCAGCTAGCGCCGTCGATTCGCCCCGACTCGTAGAGTGCCGGGTCGACTTTTGTCATCCCGGTCAAGAGCAGGACGACACAGAATCCCAGCAGGACCCAAATACCGATGAAACCTACGGCTGGAAGCGCCCAGTCGAAGTCTCCAAGCCAGGCACGGGTAATCGCTCCGAGTCCAACCGCTCTGAGGATCTGGTTGATCAACCCCGGGAGAGCCAGCAGCCATCCCCAGATGACCCCGGCTGCAACCAGTGGGATGACCTGGGGCAAAAACAGAACGGTCCGGGCGATCACCCCGAGCCGTCCGGTTTCCACGCGATGGATCACGCTCGCGACGACCAGCCCAAGCGCCACCGAAATGAAGCCGAACCACACAACCAACCGTAACGCTCTGATCTTATCATTGCGGTCACCATCGATCAGATTGAGCAGGCGCAGGATAAGTCCTGCGCCCGCGACCACTACTGAGCGAGTTCTGACTCGTACTCCGCCTGAACCGCCTCAAGGAGACCAGCAGCGTCCTGCCTGCCAGCGACCATCTTCTGAAGTTCGGGCGTCCAACCCTGGGCGAATATCGCACTTGTTGCGTTAGCGATGAAGTCCATTGATGTACCGGCTTCACCGACGACCACTCCAGCAGCGAGGGTCTCATTCGTGATCGATCCCTCAGCGACTGTTGGCATCGGGAGACCTGACGGACCACCTGGGTTGGACCCGCCAACATCCACGTTGATCTGTCGTGCCACCTCGTTAGTAGCGACCCAGTTGAAGAAAAATGCAGCACAATCCGCATTCCTCGCGTTTGCCGCGATGTCATAGGTCAATGGGGCGGACATGGCGGCAGGCGATCCCCCTTCCTCGGCGGGCGGCATTAGGAAGAACCCGACGTTGCCGGGCATGTCCGCGTCGTACCCAGGATTCTGCCAGTCACCGTTGAAGATGAATAACCCCTGCTCCAGATGTTGGGCAGCAATGAGGTTCTCCGGCGTGTTGATCGTCGCTCCGGGTTTTTGGAAGATCCAGTCGTTGATCGGCTCGACAGGACCGATGGATGCCATGAGCGCCTGCAATGGGAAGGCAAGTCCCATACCGCTCCTAGCACTGCCCCACTGCATGATCGGTAGGAGTCCTGCCTCTTTTGCCGCTGCAAGGAGATCCTCGAACTCGGCAAGCGTTTGGGGCGGCTCGCTCATGCCAATCTGGGTCGCCAGTTCCCGATTGTAGAAGATGCCGGTCAGGCTGTAGTTGAGTCCCATGGCAAAGAGCGAGCCAGAGCCGCAAGTGCCGTCTTCTGCGACGCGGTTCTGATTGAGCTGGGGGACAGGCCACTCATCCCAGCCAAAAGCAGTGGCGTAGTCGTCAAGGTTCATGAGCAGCCCCTGAGTGGCAAACGAGACCATGGTCGGCAGCCTGATAAGGTCCGGCGGATTGTCGCCAGAGAGCAACCGCGGCGTCGAGTTGATGAGGTTCGTGAATTGGTCCTGGCTGATGTCCCAAGTGACGTTCGGGTACTGGTTCGTGAACTCTTAAGAAGAGGCAAGCGAGGCTTTCACTCCGCTGGTTGAATATTCCCCTCTTGAATACCCCGTTTGGGGCATGACCGACTGCCTTCATTTCTATAAGCTGATTCATTGCTGATTTAGGGACATCCTGTGTTTCCTGTGGCAAACACCGTAAAAGTCCCGATCAGTCTGAGGAGAAGATGTAGTTACGAATCAGGAGATGGAAATTAATGGCGTGGTCAATACTGCGAGAAAACCGAAAAGACACACTTCAACGTCGCAAGATCGTTCATCGGTTGGAAGGGGTGTCGTATCCGATTATGCGCTGGTCAAATGGGAACGATGTGCCTCAACCACTGGACTTCATCTGTCGCGAAACTCAAGAGACCTACCAGATCGTCACACCAACGCATGGGTTTGAACCACAGGATGTTTACGTCGCACTGAGTGGCGGGCATGTGATCGTCCTACTCAAGCTGGCATCGCGAGGGCAGCCGAAGTATTACCGTGAGATTCAGATACCAGCAGAGGCGAAGCGGAATCGAGTGCTTGTCGAAATCAACTGCGATTTTATCACGATTACCCTACGCAAGAAGAAGCCCAACCTGTTGATTCGTATTGCAACCGAAATCGCTCGTCTTGGAACCGATTATGGACTGCCTTACGGGAAAGTCCAGCAACTCCAACATTCAGAGGATTTTGAACTACGTTAGCCCTACACCGCCAAAGTTGTCCTCAAGATCGCATCCTCTCGGCATGTTGCTAACGTGAATAGCACCTGGTTTGAGCAGCATTCCAGAGCCAGAGCGTGGAGTCTGCTTCCTGACGTTGTCACTCAGGCAGTCCGATTTTAGTGCGAGGTTTACACCATGCACCAAAACGATTATGCAAGCAAGTTAGAGATAGAGGCTCGATTCCGGCAGTTAAGTCGAGAGGCGGAGGCACATCGCCTCGTGAAAATTGCCAGAGGAACCGGGTTACACAGCGAGAAAACTTCGTTCAGCGATTTGGTCAGGCGGTTTACATTGCGTCTGCTGCGTTCGCTCGACATCACAACCGCCAAAGTCTACCAGAAAGATCGGTTGGATGTGTCCATTTCTTCGTTCGACCAGCGCAAGCCAGATTGAGAGAGTGATTATGAACAGAAAGCGCAAAGGCAACCAAGCGAAAAATCTGCCGGAAATAAGCCAGAATTGGCGGAGGTTATCGACTCTTGTTTGAGTTGACACGCTGGGCGTGTGCAGGTCTCATTCGAACGTTGCTATAATGAGACTGACGGAAACCAATCCAAGGTAGCCGATGGACACTTTTCTCCTGGCAACCAAACTGCGGGTTCCGCCACAGCCCCATCGTACAATACACCGCCAGCGCCTCGTTGATACCCTCGAACGTGGAATCCCTCAACATAAACTCAGCCTAATCTCGGCTCCGCCGGGTTACGGTAAAACCACGCTGCTCGTTCAGTGGGCACATGGGTCCAGTATTCTGGTTGCTTGGTTGTCGATCAGCGAAGAGGATAACGACCTTGAGCGTTTCCTCCAATACCTGATGGCGGCTTGGGAACAAGTTCAGCCGGGTATTCGAGAAAGCTCGTTAGGAATGCTGTTAAGCACCACATCGCCGGATCTCGCGGCGGTCTTGTCTGCATTTGTCAATCTCGCCAGTAGTGCATCTGATCCCGTTGTATTTGTGCTTGACGATTATCACCTCATCGAAGAACCGAGTGTCCATAATGCACTGATCTTCCTCCTTGATCACCTCCCGCCGACTTTCCATTTCGTGCTGTCTAGTCGTGCTGAGCCTTCGTTCTCCCTT
>DATGQJ010000700.1:0-3877 GCA_035304265.1 Oceanobacillus sp. | reverse complement strand
GCCTCGAAGATGCCGCCCAAGCTGGACGTGAACGCTCGGCTGTACCAGCGGAAGAACTGCGCGAACTGGTCAAGGGCGCACTGTCTGAGTTCGTAGATGAGCTGGCGGATCGGCAGCAGGAAGCGCAGAGGCAGTAGGCATCTCAACAAAGGAGAGGAATATCGGTATGTACGAACACGATTATCGTGATTTCAAGAAACGTAAATTGAGCGCCAGTGATGGCGGGCGCGGCATCAAAATCGCCGCCACCGCCACCCCCGGTACGCTCGTCCATCAGGCATTGCCCAGTGTTGCCGCCAATGAGTGGGATGAGGTCTGGCTGCGGGCGGTCAACACCTCCGGCTCGGCGGTCAAACTGACGATTGAATGGGGCGGGACGTCCAGTCCAGACGATCAGATCGAGATCACTATCCCCGCCGAGAGTGGTTTTACCGAGGTGATCCCCGGTCACGTCTTGCAGAACAACAAGGAAGTGCGCGCCTTCGCCGCGACTGCCAACGTGCTGGTCCTGCACGGCTTCGTTAACCGCTTCGAGCAGACCCAGTAGAAAGGAGCGCTCATGGCTTTAGCAGGCGATCACATTCAGGTATTGGTGGGCGGCTACGAACTGACCGCCGACAGCAACCGCATCAGCTTTTCCGACGTGCGCGATATGCACGACGTGACGGCGTTCAGCGATGTGGCGCACAAGTTCATCTCCGGGCAGGTGACCAGCAAGCTGGAACACGCCGGGTACATGGAAACAGCGGCAGCCCGTTCACATCCGGTGCTGAAAGGCGTCGCGGTGGACGGCGTGGTATCGACACTTCTGGGACAGAACGCCGCGCCTGTGGTGGGCAACCCGGTGTACGGTGCTGTTGGCGAACTCCTTTCTCTTATCAATGGCTATAACTACGTAGGCGGCAATCCGGTCAACCGAGTAGACCCCAGCGGCATGTGTTGGGTGAACAGTAGTGCATCACAGAATCAACAATCTCAGTGTTCCGATGTGTGGCGTGGATACACAAACCTGATCACCAGCACATATACTCAGGACTGGCCGAGAGATGTCCAGATACTTGTTTCGCAGGAGGCATTGTACTGGGGTAACTTGTCTTACGGGGAATTTGTTTCGCAGTGGAACAGCAGCAGACCTCCCGCGAACAACGATCCAAGTGGGCAAATTCTTGGAACAGGATTACTTGTCGCGGGTGGCGTATCTCAAGCCGACACACCTCTTCCAGGCCCTGCGGACCTGCTTGCACTAGGTATAGCGGTATGTGCTGTGGGGCTTGCTGCACTTGCCAATACCGGCACACTGACATTACCCTTGCGTCAGACCTACTACTTTAGTGACAGCAATGAGCGAGCAAATGAAGATGAAATTGCTTGGCCGATCCCACCCACTCGTGATGGGGCAAAGGTGGTACTGTATAGAGCTATTGACCCAGCCGAACTTGCTTTCGTCAGAAGCGTGGGCTTTACCAACTATGGTTTTTCGCCCAACGCAAGTGGTAAATACTTCGGGTTGACCCTGGCAGGTGTAACTCGTTTCGCTGGTGCTGACATAAACAGCTATGCTATTTTTACGCTTACCAGTATTCGTGTCTCACCGGCTATAATACTTTTAGGATATTTTTTCAATGATGTTGGTCAGCAAGGAGCAGGATGGTCTATACATTTTTCAGATGTGGCTCTGCTAGGTCTATATGCACATTTGGCAGCATCCAACGAGCGTATTGTCATCATTGGGGCTGTCTAGGTAGAAGGAAAAGGAATGAAATTTGAAGAATTCAAGGATTTGTTTGTCCGGTCTCTAGAAAGTGCAGCAGATAATGCCGAAAAAGAACTAGGCAAGCAAATTCCACGAAAATATGAGGTTGTCCTACACGGGGCTGGGCACAGTGGCGACATTTTAGATGTAGATGAGGTGGCAAATCTGTTATATATAGATGAAGACAGCTTTTACCGCATCATTGATGTTGCTGTCCAACAGGTGTCGCCAAAAGTCTCTAGAATATTCGTTAGAGTAAGTGGTCATAAACCCGTACCTTTGGAGCAAACGTGGGATACACCAAAAGGCAGTGGACCGTTTAAACAAATCATGGCGCAGATTCAAGAGGTTGACATTTAAGCCTCAAATTTAAGCACACGTCTAACTCCGAAATCAGCAACCTTCACAAGATATTAGTCCCTTGTGAAGGTTGCTTCACATTAGACAGGTTAATGGAGAACAACTATGTCCCTGCAAGCCCAACCGATTCCACCGATTCCCGACCTCACCACCAAAGTTGCCCGCCGCGCCTTCCGCAAAGGTAATGTCTACATGCAGATGCGCGACGTACTCGGTACATTCTTCACCGATGACCAGTTCGCCGACCTGTATCCCGCCGACGGGCAGCCTGCTTACGCCCTCTGGCGGTTGGCGCTGGTCAGTGTCATGCAGTTTGCCGAGAACCTGACTGACCGGCAAGCAGCCGATGCCGTCCGCTCCCGGATTGACTGGAAGTATGCCCTCAGCCTCGACCTGACCGATGAAGGCTTTGACTTCTCGGTGCTGAGCGAGTTTCGCCAGCGGTTGCTGGAACACGAAGCCGGGGAACGCTTACTCAATACCCTGCTGGAACAATTCCGACAGGCGGGCTTACTCGGCAATGGCGGCAAACAGCGCACTGACTCCACCTATGTCATTGCCAGCGTGCGCGACCTCAACCGTCTGGAACTAGCGGGACGCACTCTGCAAGCGGCGTTAGACGACATCGCCGAAGTCGCTCCCCACTGGTTGCAAGCCTGGGTCGCGCCGGAGTGGTACAGCCGCTATGGACAGCCCTTGAGCGAGTTCCGTCTGCCGCAGAAACCTGCCGAGCGTGAGGCGCTAGCGCTACAAATTGGCTGGGATGGCATCGCTCTACTCGAACAGGTCTATTTCGACCCGACCACACCGCTTGCAGTCCACCACCTCGAAGCGGTAGAAACCTTGCGCCAGATTTGGCTGCAACAATACGTACTCATTGAAGATACCTTACGTCAGCGGACGCGAGAGGAGATGCCCCCAGCCGCCCGGCTGCTCCAATCCCCTTTTGACCTGGAGGCCCGTTACAGCTACAAACGCGAGCGCGAATGGATGGGCTACAAAGTCCATCTGACCGAAACCTGCGACGAGGATAAACCGTATCTCATTACCCACGTGCTTACCACCGCTGCCACCGAGCCAGACGCCAATGCAGTTGAGCCGATTCATGAAGACCTCGCCCAGCGCGATCTGCTTCCTGATGAGCATCTGGTGGATATGGGTTACACTTCCGCGCCGCTACTGTACGACAGCCAACATGACTATGGCGTTAATCTGTTCGGACCCGTCGTCGAGAAACACCCCTGGCAGCAGGCGACAGGGTATGAAATTGACGCCTTCACCATTGATTGGGAGAAGCGTCAGGTCACGTGTCCACAGGGGAAGGTCAGCCAACCTTGGACCATGCGCTCACATCGCCGTGACCACGAACTGACCCGCGTGAAGTTTCGGCGGGTGGAATGTGAACCCTGCCCCGTTCACAACCTCTGTACCAAACACCACCGCCGCACGCTCTCGTTCCACGAGCAACCATTGTTTGAAATGATTCAGCAACGCAAACAGGAACAGCACACCGAGGCATGGCGCAAACGCTACGGCAAACGAGCCGGGGTCGAGGGCACAATTTCCCAGTGCGTGTTTGCCCTGGACATGCGCCGTTCCCGCTACCGGGGACTGGACAAAACCCATCTGCAATTTGTGCTCACTGCGGCAGCCACGAACCTCACCCGGGTCTGGAACTGGTTCAATGAAACGCCACGCTCCGCGACGCGCACGACCCGCTTCGGACTGCTGGCCGCCTAAAAAGAGGGTTCGCCAACAGCATCC
>DATGQJ010000699.1:0-5108 GCA_035304265.1 Oceanobacillus sp. | reverse complement strand
CGGCACGAAATAGGGCGGTGCCGTGATGTAACCGATAAGCTGGTCGATGGTCGTCTTCGGAACGGTGTTGATCGTCTGCGAACCGCTCAACGTGACCAGTGGTTCAGGCAGCGGCGTGGGTGTCGGCGTAGGCAGCGCAACGGTTGCCCCGGCTTCATTGGTGGCTTCCTGAGTTGCTTCTGCATCCGGTTCCTCGGTGGCTTCTTCGGTAGCTTCCTCAGTTGGTTCTACTTCCGGTTCATCCGTCGCTTCGTCCGTCGCCTCGCTCATGGTTTCGGCGACAGCAGCGTTGGTTGCTTCGATTTGTTCGCCGAGTTCGATGGCTTCAGCTACGTCCTCCGCGACTTCTACTTCTTCTGCTTCATCGGTTGCCTCTTCTGTAGCAGAATCGCCTCCCTGACTTTCAGTGTCTTCCACGATAGTCGTTGCGACAGCACCGCCTTCGACTTCAGGGGGTAATTCGTCGCCTGAAAATTCTTCCTGTACGACGTAGTAACGATTGCCGGATGGATTTTCGCCGCCGACGTGCAGCACATGGACGACGCCCTCTGTGGTCGTGACGTAGATGGAATGAGACGGTTGGTTCAGCCCGAAGCCTTCCAATTGGTCGGAGTCGAAACGGTCACTGGCAGCGAGGGCAATCAGACCGTCGAGGGTTGTCTGTATTCTCGTTTGATCAAGCTCGGTGCCAGTAGGGACAGCAGTAGCTTCCGGTGTCGCCTCTTCGGCGGATTCTTCCGTGGCTTCCTCAGTTGCTTCTGCGTCGGGTTCATCGGTTGCTTCATCAGTGGCTTCCTCGCCCTCGCCTGAGGTGCTGAGTTCACCCAACTGCCACGTACCTTCACTGTCGCGCACAAGAATGGTGCGTGCGCCGTTGGTATTGTCACGGACGACAATCCGCGTCAAATCATCAGAAGTTAAATCCGTGAAAAGAGGTCCACCTGTTTGTGGGGTGGGAGTGGGTGTTGCGTTCGGATTGTTGGTCTGATAGTTGTTGATAAGAATCGCGCCGATGATGACAATAATTCCAACCACCACCAGCGTGATAGTTCCACGATTCATACGCATAGGTGTTTCTCCTCTTGTTAGAGCACTACACGACTTGAATTCTGCCTCCGACGAATGATGGTTTTTGTCGGAGGCAGGAATTGCACCTCATTGTAACATGATTTGAAACACTAACAGAATTAGGTCTGCGGACGTTCCCGATTGTTCCACCACACGACGATGCCGATCAGCAGGATGCCGAACGGAATCACGATGGTGGTGATGAAGTTGATGTTTCGGGTCGTCTGAGCATCGGCAAAAATCGGTAAGTCCTGCGGGCGCTGCTGCTGAGCAATCGTGATCTGGCTGAAGAAGTTGTCGAAATCAGTCACCCAGACCAGACTATTGAAGGCAACGTCAACATTGTCCACGTTCTGGAACAACGTGAACACATCCGAACCGATTGACGTACTGCCGAAGAGGACAACTCGCGCCCCGGTTTGCGTATTTTCGGCGGCGGCAGCCAGTACCAGCGGTCCCTGCGCGTCCCCTTCCAATTCGTCGATGTTACCGTCGAGCACGCGCTGGTAATCGGTGGTCGCGTAAGCGTCTGCGCCGGAACGACTCAAGGAAGTGGCGGTTACGTTCTCCGGCAGGGTTTCCGCGATCTGAATGCTGTGTGCAGCATCGAAGATCAGTGCGCCCTGACCTGCCGTAACGCCGTTGCTGGTGACGAAATGGCTGGAATTCAGCGTTGGGGCGATCACGCTGAGGGGTGATTGGAACGCCAGCGTTTGATCCATCACCAGATCGTTGTTGAAGCGCACGCCAAAATTCTCGAAGAGATAGTTGTTGAGATCTTCATCCGTCGCCAGTGAGGAGAAGTCGTCGTTAAAGTTGTTTGAGGCGAAGATGATCAGATTGCCGCCATTCGCCAGATAATCCTGTATGATCTGAAGTTCCTGATCGGCGAGTGGTTGGCTGCCGCCGGGAATGATAAGCACCTGCCCATCGACATTGGGATCGTTGAGGCGGTATTCCGCCTGAGGACCGGTGAGTTCAAGCAGAGATATGTCTTCCACCGTCCAGTCGAAACGGTCACGCAAGCTGTCTTTTATGACCGACATCTCCGCCGACACGTTGTCCTGAACCGTCAGGAAGAACGCCTGAAAATCGCCTGCGGCAGCAGCTTTCAGAATCGCATTGGTCAACTGTTCCTGATCGGTAAAGTTGACGATGGTCGCGTTTTCGGCATCGGGCTGACCATCTTCGCCGACGGCGGCAACGACGATCTGTCCGGCGCGAGTGACGCCGTACAGTTCCGCCTGCTGGGGATTACGGTCAACGTCGAGGAACTCGTAGGTGATCTTGCCGCCGCTGGTCTGGACGTAATCGTCAAAAAGCACGCTGTCCTGATCGCGGCGTCCTGCCTGCGCTGCGCTGGTGAAGGCGATAATCTTCACAGGGGGAACACTGGGGTCTGCGCCAATTCCGGCAATCGCCTCGCGTGATTCTTCGGTCAGCGAGAAAGCATCGCTTTCGGTGAGGTCAAGCCGCCACTGCTGATTGCGCACAACCGTGTAAATACCTATGAGCATGGCAATCACGATGATGGTGACGAACAAACTTGTGCCGCCGAAACGGGCTGTGCGTCCTGTGAAGACCGCTTTTGCCTGCTGGGGCGCAAGGAGACCCCATGCCAGCAGCGCCAGCAAGCCAAAGGTGAGACCGCCGTAGCCGACCACCGTAAAGGTTGGCTGGGTGAAGGCGACAATGCCCGCGACAATGAAGCCGAGCACTGAAAGGATCAACAAATACTGCGGCGGAATAAAAGGTTCCTGTTCCGCACCGTTTTCTTCTGGAAGGTTGTTGAGGTCGCTCATAGTCTACGCTCTCCACCGTCGGGTTTCCACGATTCGAGTCGTGATGAATAACGCGCCGATGATCATAAATATGAAGTAGAGGATGTCTTCTGCGCGGATGATGCCGCGTGCCATCGTCGCGTCATAGTGCGCCTGCAAGCCAAGTTCTCGCACGAAATCTGCCAGCAGCGAGGTCGCCGAATTGTTGGCGATCCAGCTTGCGGCGATCTCTGCCAGATAAAGCACGAGCACGGTTGCCGCGCCGAGAAATGCCGAGACGATCTGATCTTCGGTGATCGCCGACCAGATCATGGTGACAGCCAGCACCGCACCTCCGTAGAGCCACGCCCCGAAATACGCGCCGAATGCCGCGCCTAGATCGGGATTGCCAACCGTGAGCAGCAGCAGGTGGTAGACCACCGACACCACCAGCAGCACAGTGTAGAAGCCCCATGCCGCGAGGAATTTGCCGAACACCAGTTGAAAATCACCCATCGGCAGGGTCATCATGACCTCCAGCGTACCCTCGCGGGTTTCTTCGGCGAGCAACCGCATGGTCAGCAAGGGCGCGATGAGGAAGGTGAGGAAAGTGAGCAGATTAGGGATGTAAGTAGAATCTGCCGGAAACTGCCCATTCGCCTGAGCAAGATAACCATTGAACAACATGCTCAGAAAGAACAATATGGCGAAGGCAATACCGTAGGCGATGGGTGAACGAAAATAGAGCAGGAATTCACGTTTGAACACCGCGAGAAAAGGCAGGCTGCTGCCGATTTCTACGCGGCTTTCGTATTCGACAGAAGTTTCTTCGACGTTTTGCATGATCTGGTCACTCATGCCTCTACCTCCTCAAGAGCGTCTTCGGACGCTACAGTCTCTTCTTGTTGGTACCGCGTCAGCTCAAGGAAGATTTCTTCGAGGTTCACCGCCAGCGGGCGAAGCTCCATCAACTTCCAGCCTTTATTGACGACTGCCCGCGCAATCTCAGGACGAGGATCGGTCTGCGGATCGCTGGGGGTGGCAACAATGCCGTCCATAGCGATTTCTGCTGTCGCGACGCCGGGGACTTCGAGCAGGGTGGGCAGCGCCAGTTCCGGCGCAACGTCGAGGCGCACCAGCACACGCCCGCCGCGTTCCAATTGACTGCGCAGTTCAACGGGCGAACCCTGCGCAACGATGTGTCCCTGATTGATGATGACCACGTTATCGCAGACTTGTTCGGCTTCAGAGAGGATGTGGGTGCTGAAGAGTACGGTGTGGTTTCGACCAAGCTGGCGTACCAGTTCACGCAGTTCCAACACTTGCAGCGGGTCAAGCCCGATGGTCGGCTCGTCAAGAATGAGCACTTCGGGATTGTGCAGCAGCGCCGAGGCGAGTCCTACACGCTGGCGCATACCTTTCGAGAGCGTGCGGATTCGGCTGTTTGCCCGGTGGATCAAGCCAACCCGTTCCAAGACCTCTTCCCCGCGTTGGCGACGATTCTTGACCCCGCGAATTTCGCCAATGTACATCAGGTAATCGAGCGCCGTCATATCGCGGTACAGTGGCACATTCTCCGGCAGGTAGCCGACGCGCTTGCGCACTTCCATGCTCTGATCGAATACATCGTATCCCGCGATGCGTGCCTTACCTCCTGTGGGCGGGGTAAAGCCAGTCAACATTCGCATGGTGGTGGTTTTACCTGCACCATTGGGACCCAAAAAACCAGTTACCTGTCCCGGACGAGCAACGAACGATATACCTTTTACTGCATAAACATTCCCATATCGTTTTGAGAGGTTTTCCACTTCTATCATGCGCCATCTCCTCGCGTAGAGGCTTCGCAAACGCGAGCATTATAGCGCGGAGCATCATGGGGTGGAATTGTGAATGCAAGATTACGGCGGCAATTTACACTGAGTTTACAAACAATTTACAGTTTGCCGGGAAATAAAAAATGCCCCGCAAGAACTCTTGCGGGGCATGGGGGTTATTGCTCGGATTGCTCGACGATTGGAAGTTCATCGACGTTTACGTCATCCGAGATAATGGCGAATTCAGCAGAAACCCATCCAGTGACGCCGTTATAGGTGATCTGCCACCACGTATTGTCGGCGTTGCGTCCGATCACCTCAGCGCTTTGTCCAGCCGGAAGCCGTCCAAGCCGTTCGGACTCGACGGTTGGAGCGCTGCGGATGTTCACGGTGAATGGGGTTGCTGTAACGACCTGCCCACTGGCTTCGGGCGACGGTGTTGTCTCTGCGCCCTCAAATTCCAGCG
>DATGQJ010000698.1:0-3483 GCA_035304265.1 Oceanobacillus sp. | reverse complement strand
CAACGTCGTGCTGGTCGGCGGTATGACTCGTATGCCCGCCGTCGTGGAAGCCGTCAAGAACTTCTTCGGCAAGGAACCGAGCAAGGGTGTGAACCCCGACGAAGTGGTGGCACTGGGCGCGGCGATTCAGGCAGGCGTTCTGCGCGGTGACGTGAAGGACATCCTGCTGCTGGACGTGACCCCGCTTACCCTGAGCGTAGAGACGCTGGGTGGCGTGGCAACCCCGATGATCGAGCGCAACACCACCATCCCGACCCGCAAGTCGCAGGTCTACTCGACGGCAGCCGACAGCCAGACGCAGGTGGAAATCCACGTCTTGCAGGGCGAGCGCCCGATGGCGGCGGATAACAAGTCGCTTGGACGTTTTATCCTTGACGGTATTCCCCCCGCGCCGCGCGGTGTGCCGCAAATCGAAGTGACCTTCGACATCGACGCCAATGGTATCCTCAACGTGAGCGCCCGCGACAAAGCAACCGGACGTGAGCAGAAGATCACCATCACCGCCAGCAGCGGTTTGAGCGAAGAGGAAATCCAGCGCATGGTGAAGGAAGCCGAGTCGCACGCTTCGGAAGACGCCAAGCGCAAGGAAGCGGCTGAGGCGAAGAATCAGGCGGAAACCGTTGTCTTCAACGCCGAGAAATTCCTGCGCGATTACGGCGAAAAACTGCCTGAAGACGCCAAGAATCAGGCGCAGGAAAAAATCGACGCGGTGAAGTCGGCGCTTGCCAGCGAAAACATCGAGCAGATGCGTTCGGCGGTGGATGCGCTCAACCAGCACTTACAGACGCTCGGTGCGCAGTTGTACGAAACCCCTGCTGCCGAAGGCGCGCCCTCTGGCGATGGCAGTCAGTCGCAGGACGGGCAGGGCAAATCCGGTGAAGATGTAGTTGACGCGGAATTCACCGAAGCGTAGTCTCTGCTGCAAAAGATACGATAAAAGAGGACACAGCAATCTGTTGTTGTGCCCTCTTTTTTGTTTATACTAATACCTATCCAGATAAGCAATCGAATGAGAGTATCAATGTCCCCTGATCTCATCCTTGCCAATTATGCTGAACTAGAAAACATCGCCAAAGCTTTCGACAGCGGGTCAGACCGCGTTCGTGGTATCTATCAGTCCCTTGATGGACATCTTGCCAATCTGAAAGTGGGTGGCTGGGAAGGCGACAGCGCTGAGACCTTCTTTCGTGAGTTGGACCGCGACTTGATGCCCTCGGTAGGCAGGTTGCATCAGGCGCTGTCGCAAGCTGCCCGCACAACCCGCGAAATCAGCCGGATTTTTCGTGAGGCAGAGGAGCAGGCAGCCCGTCAGCTTCGCGCGCCGGATATTGGAGACGGCGACAGCGCCGAAATGCTCACCGTGCTCCCACCCACGATTACCGAAAAAATCGCGCCTCGTTTTCGACGACATGCGCGGGCACGCTCAAGATATCGGTACGTGAGTGCGGATTCGGACGTGCTGTATCAGGGTGATGAGGACGACACACCTATTTCCGATGCGGAACGGGAAGCCCTCTATAACTCGCTTGCCGCTTATATGTGGACGACCTATCCGCTCTTTGCCTACTACCTGCGCCAGCTTGGACGTGAGCCAACCCTCGAAGAACTTCTCGCTGAGTATTTCCGTTTTGAAACCACCAGTCCCGAAGATATGTCATGGGGCTATATCCTCTCTCCGAACGGTCTTGATTTTCTCCTGTGGATCAATGGGGAAGCTATCCGGCGCTTCCCGGAATTCTGGGCGGAATCATGGCAGCATCGCAGCCCCGAAGATTACGCCCGCGCATGGGAGTCATTCCGGACATGGTTTGAACAGGACGGCATCCGCAACGTTCTCGATGTCGCGGACGCCAGCTATGCTTTTAAAGATTGGCTCAATGGTGAAGGCGAGTTCTGGATGGTGTTCCTCGCCGCTGCGCCGCTTTCGTTGGGCACACTCACACGCATTATCAATCGCACCGATTCGCCTGCGTTGAGGAATGCTCTGGAAGAACTTGCGGGCGCTGGCAGCCCGGTTTATATCGACGACGTGATTCAGCAAATCATGCAGCACAGCGACGACGTTGCCGCTGCCAATCTCGTGCGCCTGATGAATCTGACTGGCGATGGCTTTACCGATGTCCTTCGAGGTCTGGATCAGCGTGCTGTCATCGAACTCATCATGAATCCGGCTATCCTCAATGGGATCGAGGCTGGCGCGGATATTTCTGTCGTACAGCGAGCGATCAACGTCAATGTCCTCAACGAGATTGCGCCGCAGGTAGCCAATGTGACCGACAGTCTCAATCTGGATGCCACCAATCGTATCTTGCGGATTCTGGATACCGTCGATAAACAGGGGCTTGAGATCGTTCCCCAGAACGTCCAATCTCTGGTCGATGCGTTGGGTGCGGAGGGCGCTGGCGGCATTATTAATCGCCTTGAAGAACCTGGCAGGCTGACCAGTTTGCTGACCGACTCCAATTATGCCAACCGCTTTATCCTGCCTAATGCCGACAATGCAAGTTTCTTTGTCGATACCTTCGAGTACAACGGATTTCGTCGCCTTTTTGATGCCGGTGACGTTCCAACCGGAACCGCAAATCCGGCACAGTGGATCAATGGTCAAAATTCACGGGAATTGAACGCGGCGTTTTCTGCTGCGCAAAATGCGGGCGTCGATTTGACGGTGCGTATAGCCGATGAAGGCGAGGCACTGCATCACATTGTCGCCGCTGCTGAGGGCAGGTTCCCTTCGGCAATAAGTGCGCGAGATCGCCTGATGACGTTAGGCATTCACCCCAATTCGGTCTATAACGGGGTTGGCATCATCAGCGATGTCCATCAATACGTTCACAACGAAGCATACTACAACGCGCTGGATGCGACACTTCGGAACATGAACACAACACAGGAAGCAATAGATTTTCTCGATAGCACGGCGGCGTATATCGATGCATTGCCATCACCGACCAACGCGGATGAGGCGCGATTCTATGCAACCCAGATCACACAATATATCCAGAACTACGGGGGATAGCATGTCATATTGGGAGCCGAGAACCGAATTTTCGAAATACGCGCCCCTTCAACTCGTCGATGAAACCCAACACCGTCAAATAATCCTCCCTCTGCTCTATGACACGCCTGCCCGCAGAAAAGACGATTGGGTGACGCCGAGCGTGCGCTTTCAGTCGAATGCGCCGTCGCTTCCCGCATTGAGCCATCAATCGAATTTTCCCGGTTTGTACGCTTTGCCCGCATGGGACGCCAAAGCGATTGAACTCCTCAACCCTCTGGTAGAAAACAGTGTCGAGTATTTGCCACTTGACTGCGACGAGGGTGAGTTCTGGTTGGTCAATGTGCTGGACGTTGCCGATTGTCTCGACAGCGAACAATCGGAATTCTTCACGCTGGAAGCCGACGGCAAGCAGGGGGTCCGCCATTACGTGCATAAGCCGGGATGTCTGGAAGGACATCATATATTCCGCACCCCCGAACACC
>DATGQJ010000697.1:0-3825 GCA_035304265.1 Oceanobacillus sp. | reverse complement strand
AGAAGCCCGTCCACGTCTACATCGTCCGACGCGCCGCCGCGCCCATAACAAGTCTCGATTTTTCAACGGACATGCCGTTTATTGGGCATGACATGTTCATGCTCTCGCTTGGCTTTACGCTCAAGCAGGCGAACATGAATCGGCGGCGGGCGGTAGCGCTGGTGGGGGACGCGGGAATCGGCAAGTCGCGAATTGCGCGGCAGTTCGCGGAGACGGCGGTCAATGCCGGATTCAAAGTGGCATGGGCGACCTGCCAGTCGCGTAACACCCGCAAGACCACGTGGGCAAGTCTGGTGGCGCAGCTTCTTGACCTTGACCTCTCTGATAATTACGAGGCGCATAAGCAGCTTGAAGCGAAGTTTGAAAGCCTGCAACTCTCGCACATTGAGCCGACCTTCAGCGACCTGCTGTTCGGCTTGAGTACAGGCAATGGCACACGCACCGTCGTTCCATCGCCAGAGGAGACCCAGAAGGAGCGTGTCGCCAATATCTTCAAGATGGTGCAGGAAATGAGCCTCGAAGAACGGAAGACTTCGGGGTTGTTTGGTCTTGCCAAACGCAAGTCGGAGCCACCCGGAACGCTGAGCAAACCGCCGAATGAGAAAAGCGGCTTGTGGAAGAAAGCCGATCAACGCACCAGTCTAAAAGAGGCACTCGTTCAATTCCTGAAGGCGTACACTGAGACTCAACCGACGCTGCTGGTGATTGACGATCTGCATCAGGAGAATGCGCAGGCGCTCGAACTGCTCAAACACGTCTTGACGCAGGTTACACAGGCGAAGTTGGTGGTCTTAGTGACCTACGAGCCTGTCGTTTCGCTCGATCTGGAAGCGCAAACGCTGGTCGTGCCTGACCTGAATCGGGATGAAACCAACCTGATTGCGATGGCGCTCCTACGCGCCAGTGAGTTAGGTCCGCGCTTGAGTGATTTGTTGTGGGAACGCACCAGCGGACGCCCCCTGTTTGTTGAGTCGCTGCTGCGCACACTGCTCGACGAAGGCTACATTGAAGAAGTCAACGGACGGGCGGAGCTAAAACCGGACGCGAACATTGACGCGCTGCCCGAAAACGTGCGTGAACTGGTCATCAGCCGGATTGACCGACTTTCGCCAGATTTAAAGCATATTATCCACGTTGCAGCGGTGCTCGGCGAAGACTTCACCGCCGAGGAAATGGACGCGGTGAGCGAGTTCGGCAGTGTGGAAGAAGTCAAACTCATCCTGTCCGAACTCATGCAACTGCAATTGCTGGTTGAACGCGAGAAGGGCGTGTACAGCTTCCGGCATGGCATGACCGAAGCGGTGATCTACGAAACCCTTTCCCGCGCTCAACGGCTGAAAATTCACCGGCTTGCGGTCAATTACTGGCGCAACCAAACGGGAGAAAACGCCCGCCCGATCACGCTGGCGTACCATCTGCTCAAGTGCGGGCTGCTGCCGGAAGCCATCGAGATCGTGACCAAAGCCGCTGAGGAAGCCGAGCAGCAGCAGGACGTGGAGGGCGCGGTTGAACTCTATACCCACGCCCTGACCATTTTCCCTGAAGAGAAGAGCATCCAGACGCAGCTTGAACGCTTGCAGCAGCTTCGGCGCGGCGCGTGAATTTAGGGCTGTACGCTTCCGTTGCTCACCGCAGGCTTGATGTTGTGATTCTGATTGAAGAGGTTGTTCGGGTCATAGGCAGCCTTCACGCGGGCGAGCCGAGCGTAAGTCGCGGGTGGATAAGCGGCATTGATACTTGATTCGCCAGCGTCAGACTGGAAGTTGATGTAAGCACCCTCGACAAACTTCTCGATTGGACGCCATGCTTCCTTGCGAATGCGCTCCATCTCTTCCGGCGCGGTAGTCACCGGTACAGGCTTCCCCGCCAGAATGAACACTTCGTAATTCCGGTGGGCGAACGCGGTTGCCTCTGGAGCGACACGCGACATCGCCCCGCCAAGACTGCGAATCTGAACGATAGGCGCTCCCGGACGACCATAGCTGGCGGTTAGAGCGTCGATGACATCCTGATTGAGCGTCTTGATGAAGCCAGTGGTACTCAACACCCTGAATCCGGGCGGCAGTTGCGCGTCTTCCAACATCTGATAGTAGGGCTTCTTCTGAATGTCCTGCTCGCGCACGGTGCCGAGTTCCAGCAGCGGTTGGATGGCTGCGTTTGCCACTGCTTCGTCATCGCCGCCGTAGCACACATACATGAAAAGTCCGGGCGGAACTTCAGGTCCGAAACCAGAGAACAGCGCGATGGTGGAATTGAGTTCCTCAGGCGCAGTCCGCATGTACTCGATCCACTTAGGCAGTATCGATTCCGCTTCGGCGATGTCGAACGTCACCAATCCGCCAACCACTGTTTGAACGGGTTGAGCGCGGAAATCGAAATAGGTGACGACGCCGAAGTTTCCGCCGCCGCCGCGTATCGCCCAGAACAGATCGGGATGTTCGTTGGCACTTACGCGCAGGGTTCGCCCATCCGCCGTAACGATTTCCGCTGCTTCCAGACTGTCAATCGTGAGACCATACTTGCGCACCATCCACCCGATTCCGCCGCCCAGCGTCAGCCCGCCGACACCGACGGAGTTGGTGTCACCCGACGAAATCGCCAGTCCATGCGGTGCCAATGCCTGTGCGACATCACCCCATTTTGCGCCTGTGCCGATACGCACCAACCGCTGCGCCGGATCAAGCACCTCTACGCTGTTGAAGTGCGAAAGGTCGATGACCAGCCCGCCGTCGTTGGTGGATAAGCCGGTTGCGCCATGCCCACCGCTGCGCACAGACAGCTTAAGCTGATTATCCTGCGCGAAGCGGATCGCGCCTGCGATTTCGTCCGTGTTTTTGGGACGAACGATGACCGCAGGGTTGCCGGTCTGGTTAAATACGTTGCGCAGGTCGTCGTATTCCGGGCTTTCTGGCAATACAACCTCACCTGTGAGTTGACTCTGGAATTCCACGAACGTATGCCGATCCATTAGACAATCCTCCTATGGGTGTTGTGGATCAGGGCTTGTCGATAGTCCCCACTATCAACATGCTCATTTTCGACAAAATGTGATTGGGATGTTATTGGGCAGGAGATCAGACTTTTGCCTGTACTAAAGGGCAGATGCGTTTTCGAACCTCACCCCCTCCTCGCTTCGCTCGACCACGCAGTGGAGAGGGGGGTGAGGTTTCCAACTTTCTGCACACTCACTCCCTTACTGGCACATACCGCGTCCCGATCACGCCGCTTTTGAAGGTCTTTGTTTCGAGGAGTTTCAGCTTAAACTGCCTGCCTCCACTGCTGAAGAACGGCTTGCCGCGCCTCAAGACAATCGGGTTGATGTTGAACCGGTATTCGTCGATCAGGTCAAGCTCCATGAAAGTTTGCGCCAGAACCGGACTGCCGAGAAACCAGATGTCCTTGCCCGGTTGCTGCTTGATCTTGTTGATTTCTTCGGCGATGTTGTCCTTGATCAGCACCGTGTTCTTCGCGTTTCCCCACTCGACTCGATCCAGCGTTCGCGAGACGACGATCTTGGTGGCGTTTTCCAGCCAGTTTGCATGTTCGCGTTCAGCAGGGGTGCTGTCTGGATTTCCCGGCACGGTGAGCCAGTAGCTTGCCATGCCCTCGTAGGTTTTGCGCCCCCAGATGACCGCGTCGCAGTGGTCGTGCATAGAATGCGCATCACGCTCAAGTTCTTCATCGTAGAAAATCCAGTCCAATTCGTCGTTGGGACCGGATGAGAAGCCATCCAGCGAGAGGTGGATGAGAGAGATGATTTTACGCATGGAAATTGCTCCTTTTGCTGTTGCTTTCCACGCCTTACAGCGTAGAACAGCAAAAGGG
>DATGQJ010000696.1:0-3589 GCA_035304265.1 Oceanobacillus sp. | reverse complement strand
GTTCAACATTCCGGCGAAGATCGACATTTATCCCTATTACGGTTCGGATGGCTCGGCATACTGGCGAGCAGGTGGTGATGCGCGTGTGGGGTTAGTCGGTCCGGGGGTGGACGCTTCACACGCCTACGAACGCGCCCACCGTGACGGCATGGAGCACACGGCGCATCTTTTGGCGCGGTATTTGCTGGACAATCAGGAAGATTGAGGGTTAGCTGCAATTACAAGGAGGGGCGGAACGCCCCCCATTCCCCACGCAAGCGGGAGGATCGATCACGACATCAAAGTACATAACACGTTCTAAAGCGTATTTGGAAATTGGACGTAGTTAGCTGGGCGCACACGTAGGTGCGCCCCTACAAGACCCGTTTGTTGGTAGGGGCAGACCTGCGTGTCTGCCCTGCGCGTATCTGAAAATTCAGGTTTTCTTTCGTGTGAATTTTCAGACACGCTCTAGAAGAAACCGCGCCGCTGATACCGTTCCTCTTTGAACGGATCGCCCTCGTTGTGATAGCCTGCCTGTTCCCAGAAGCCCGGCTTATCGACGGCGCTGAATTCCAGCCCGCGCAGCCACTTGGCGCTTTTCCAAAAATATCGCTTGGGCACGAGCGTTCGCAGCGGGTAGCCATGATCCGGCTCTAAAAATTGTCCGTCGTACTTATACGCCAGCAACACGTCGTCGTCCATCATGATGTCGAGCGGCGTGTTGGTGGTGTAACCATACTCACAGTGTGCGATCACGTATTTTGCCGTCGGCTTCAGCCCAAACAGCTTGATGAAATCGCGGAACAGCACGCCTTCCCATTCGGTATCGAATTTGCTCCACCGCGTGACACAGTGAATGTCAGTCTTGATTTTGACCGTCGGTAGCTGCTGGAATTCTTGCCACGTCCAGCGCATTTCTTTTTCGACTTCCCCGAAGACGCGCAAATCCCATGTCGCTTCATTGAAAACGGGGGTTGGACCATAGTGCAGCACCGGAAATTTCAACGTCAGCGATTGACCGGGCGGCAAGCGTCCTTCTTTCTTGATGCGCTCCTCTTCCTTACGACGCCCCAGAATATCGTCCATAACGCTCATCGGCTTTAGTCCTTGAAATTGTTCGGGTGTGCCCTGATTATAACGCAGCAGTTCTCATTCGGATTGTTTATACTTATGACGGGATAACTATTCAACGATGGGCGAACACATCACCTTAGACGAAGCGATACGGCAGCGTATTACCCTGCGCGACGCGGGCAAAAAGCTGGTCTTTACCAACGGGCATTTCGACCTGCTGCACGTTGGGCATCTCGATTATCTGGAAAAAGCACGGGCGTTGGGGGATGCGCTTTTCGTCGGCGTGAACGGTGATGCCAGCACGCGGCGGCTCAAAGGCGCGGGGCGTCCTCTTGTTCCGGCCCACGAACGAGCGCGTCTGGTTGCGGCGTTGATTCCGGTGACGGCAACCATCATCTTCGAGGACGATACGGCGATCCGTTTGATAGAGGCATTGCAGCCGGAAATCTACGTCAAAGGCGGAGATTATGCCGTGCAGGGCAGCCAGTCCAAGCCTTTGCCCGAACGTGCCACCGTCGAGGCTTACGGCGGCAAAGTGGTATTGATCGATTACATGGCAGGGCACAGCACCAGCGAATTGATTGCGCGAGTGAAAGCGCTTGACGGATTTTGAGTCTTTAGCGCGAATTTTCATATCAATTTCTTCTTTTGAAATCGCGTTTCGGCTGTTATTCTTTAATAACCTCTCTTCACCTTTTCAACAGATAGGTGTCTATGAATCGATTAGCTCAACACAATAAGTTACAGAAGGAGTCGTCCCCGTGACCGAAACCATTCAGTTCGTCTTTGCCCTTGGTCTCACGATTGGCTTTGCCAAGCTCATGGGGTATTTACTCTACCGCTTGAACCAGCCCGCCGTGCTGGGGGAACTCCTCGCAGGTTTGATCATCGGTCCCACCATGCTCAACCTCCTCGGAAACGCCGCTTTATTTCCTGATGGCGAATCAGTAAAGCATACGGTGATTGAAGTCGCTGAAATCGGCGTGCTTCTGCTCATGTTCATGGCAGGCATGGAAGTCGATCCCCAGAGCCTGAAAAGTGTCGGACGTGCCGCATTTTTGACCGGTGCTCTGGGCGTCGTCGTCCCGCTGGTCGTCATCACGCCGGTGGTGGTAGCGTTCGACATCCCGTTCGGAAACGCGCTCTTTGTCGGCATTCTGCTTGCCTCGATGAGTACCAGTATCAGCGCACAGGTCATGATTGAGTTGGGGGTACTGCGCCAGCGCGAAGGTCTCACCCTGCTGAGTGCCGCGCTAATTGACGATGCCTTCGTCATCCTGCTGCTTTCGGTGTTCCTCGCCATTAACCCCGGCGGTGTGGCAAGCGTTGAATCCAGCAGAACATTGGTCGAAGTGATCCTGTTCATGGTTGGATTCGTCGTCATCGCCACGATCATCTGCTGGATATTCCTGCCCAAACTGGCAAATCTGGTCAGCCAGTTACCCATCAGTGAAGGACCACTGGTGGTTGCCATCGTCTCCGTGCTGATATTGAGCTTTGCTTCAGAGTACATCGGCGGTATTGCCGGAATTACCGGCGCATTCCTCGCTGGCGTGTGTATCCGGCGGGCGCGGGTCGGCGTGGTTGAAGAAATCGAGCGCGGACTTCATGCGGTGAACTACGGTGTGTTCGTGCCGCTGTTCTTCGTTAGCATCGGGCTTCAGGCAAACCTGAGGCTGCTGACGGCGGAACTGCTGCCATTCGCGCTGATCATCACGCTGCTCGCGATTATCACCAAGATCGTTGGATCAGGTGCGGGCAGTCTGCTCGGTGGACTTGATCGCATGGCTGCATTTCGTATCAGTCTGGGTATGGTGAGTCGGGGCGAAGTCGGACTGATCATTGCTTCCCTTGGTGTCACCTATGGTATCCTTGAACCTGATCTGTTTACAATCATCGTGTTCATCGTACTCGTGACCACCATCATTACACCGCCACTTCTGCGCTGGTCGTTTAGCCAAAAGACGGCAACCGTACCAGACAATGAGGAAACCCCATCACCTGCCTAGGAGAAGAGTTCTGCAAATGTTCATGATCATGTTTGTCTCAAAAAACCTCGAACAAGCCTCTGGAGTGCTGGATGTCTGGGTAAAAGCCGGAATTCAGGGCGCTACCATTCTGGATAGTTCAGGGCTACAGCCGTCCGAGAAACAGGGCATCAAAGAAGATATCGGCATTCTCTTCTCTATTCAAGCGATCACCCGCTCCCGTGAAGTGCATCACCGGACGCTGCTCACGGCGATCAAGGACGAGGAAATGCTGAATCGTGTGGTCGAGGCGACCACCCAGCACATCGGCGACTGGTCGCGTCCTGATGTCGGCGTGATGTTCGTGTGGCCCCTCACGCACGCCTACGGATTGGACAAAATCTTCAACAAGAGCTAGTGGGTGTTAAAACAGCGCAGGCATCGCCAGATAACCATACGCGATGATACTGGCAATAATGCCAAGTATGATTCCGGCGATACCTGCGCCGATACCCATGAGGAGCGCCCGTCGCAGAACGTGTCGGTTCGCTTTTCGTCTCGCCTCC
>DATGQJ010000695.1:0-5874 GCA_035304265.1 Oceanobacillus sp. | reverse complement strand
TATACATCCAAGTATTCTTGAAATGCCCATCCTATATGTGATGAATCATCTGGGTCTTGTATCTGCCACCAAGTTCCAGTGGTATTGAGAACTAGTCCTTGTTCCGGTCCGCCTACAACTGTAAAAATCTCCCCTTCATTCGCATTGAAAACCACCTTGCCATCCGTACTTGGTTGATCTCGAACATTCAAACCATCAACGTTGCTCGAAACTAAGCCACCTATGACGATACTCAGCGGCGTCGGCGATAAGACAACGGGTGGCAGAGTAGGACCTTCCAGCGGGAAAACGGGAACCGAGCCATCGGATGTCGGTTGACCCTGTGACGAGAAGATACTTCTGGCAGTTGGCGTCGCTTCGCTCGACGATGACACAATGGGCGTATCCGAAGGCACGGCGGTGATGATGATGATACGCGGCGAACCACCGGGTTCCGCACCGCCGCCAAGTGCAATGACGAGCGCAATGATGCCGAAGGCGACGACGAATACCGTCCCAAGCATGAGCAGCACCGACCACGCGGGCAGGTAAAGCCCGCTCTTGCTTCGATCACGAGGGGCGTTCGCCCGCTTTAGTTCAACCGATTTGCGTGCGTCCGGCTGTGCTGTCGTCCGCTGCTGTCGTTTGCGTTTTTCGCGTCTGTGCGGCTGCTGTGGGCGAGAGGGAAGCTGCACGTGACCACGCCCCGGCGGTGGTGGTGGGAGATGGCGAGTCGCATCGACTTCTACGGGCTGTGTGCCATCAAGATCGTGGTCGGGTTCGGAGAAAAAACTATCGGGCATGGTGCGTTAACCCCGCTGTTTCACCCAGCCGAGAAACTGCTCGACAGGCATGGTATTCAAGACGTTTTTCGCCTGCACCCACCCGCGCCGAGCGGTAATGATACCAAAGCGCATCAAATCGAGTTCTTCGACACGATGAGCATCCGTGTCAATCGCCAGCATGATGCCGAGTTCTACGGCGCGGCGGGCATACTGCGCTTCAAGGTCGAGGCGGTGAGGATTGGTGTTGATTTCGAGCGCGGTTCCATGTTCTTTCGCCGCAGCAAAGACCGCGTCCATGTCGAGGTCTGCCGGGTCGCGGTCTGGAATTAACTGCCCACGAGGATGCCCAATGAGATCGACATGTGGGTTGCGAATGGCGTTGAGCAGTCTTTCCGTCACCTGCTCGCGTGACTGACGCAATCCGACATGCAGCGACGCGATCACGAAATCCAATTGTGCCAGCACTTCGTCGGGAAAATCGAGCGTTCCATCGGCGCGAATTTCCATCTCCGTGCCGTGAAACACGCGAAACCCCGTCGGTGACATCTCGGCATCGACAGCGCGTACTTCTTCCTGCTGCGCGAGGACGCGCTCGATGGTGAGACCGTTGGCAATGGTCGCGCCGCGCGAATGATCGGTAATGACGATGTATTCGCGACCTCGCGCACGTGCCGCTTCCGCCATTTCGCGGATGGTGGCTTTGCCGTCGCTCCAGACCGTGTGCATGTGCAGGTCGGCGCGGATGTCGTCAAGGGTGATGAGGTCGGGGATTTTATTCTCTAATGCCAGTTCGATTTCGCCCCAGTCCTCACGGATTTCGGGCGGAATCCACTGCATACCTAGCGCCGCGTATACGGCTTCTTCAGAGTCGCATAGGGTTTCTGTGCCGTCGGTGAGCGAGGTAAAGGCGTGTTCGTTAAGGGTGAGACCCTTCTGCCGTGCCAACTCGCGCACGTGAATGTTGTGCGCCTGACTTCCGGTGAAATAGGCGAGGGCTGTTCCCCAACGTTCGGGCGCGATCACGACTAGATCGACCTGAACGCCGTTGTGAAGCTCTACCGAACTCTTGGTCGTGCCATGACCGAGCACGCGGGCGACTTCGTCCATACTGACAAAGGCGTTCATGACTGCCGGAACGTCAGTGGATGTGACCAGTAAATCGACATCACCAATGGTGGGGCGTCCCCGACGGAGGCTGCCGCCTACACTGCCCTTACCCACGCTCGGCAGAGCAAGCAGGCGTTCGAGAATCGACTCGGCGGCGGGCAACGCGATACCAAGCGGCGTGCGCACGTTGGCGGCGCGGCGGCGCAGTGATTCGATGCCTTCGAGAATTTTGGCTTCGGATTTCTTGCCCATGCCCGGAAGCGCACTCAACCGCCCTTCGCGGGCTGCCGCTTCCAGTTCATCCACCGTCGTGATGTTTGCTTCTTGCCAGAACTGCTTGGCGCGTTTGGGTCCAACACCGGTGATGCGAAGAATATCCAACACGCCCGGTGGAATTTCGGCGGCGAGGCGTTCGTAAAATTCGAGTTTGCCCGTCGTCAGGAGTTCCTCGATTTTTTCTGCCATCACCTTGCCGACAAACGGGATAGTTTCTAGCTGCCCCTCGGCGGCGATGGTACGCAGGTCGCGGGGGAGTTCGCGGATGGATTCGGCGACATTGCGATACGCCATGATGCGATGAATGATCTCGCCTTTAATTTGCAGCATGTCGGAGATGTCTTCAAAGATGTTGGCGATCTCGCGGTTGGTAAGCGCCATCGAACCTCTAAGGATTGACCTCAAATTCTTATTCCAGTATAGCCGATGTGGGTGGTGGATGGAAGTCGTGCGTTCACAGGTTATTCAACAAACTACTTGACAGCCCTACAAAATCTCGATACGCTTAACTGCAAGTTCAATAACAGTAACAACGTTGATCCAGAGAAGTACACATCAAAGCGGTGTTCAGAGAGCCACCGGTAGCTGTGAAGGTGGCACAAGCGCGGATGTCGAATGGGCTGGGGAGTTGCAATGGTGAAGTGCCAGCAGGCATGTGTAGCCAACGCCGGGACGCGCACCCGTTATCACAGCAAAGAGTATCGGCGATTTTCGCCCGTACTCGGATAGAGTGACGGTCATGTGTGTAATGCATGATCCGTAACCAAGGTGGCACCACGGGAACCCCATCTCGTCCTTGATAGAGATGGGGTTCTTTTTGTTGTTCAGTCACTGAGGGATAGACGATCATGGTTTTGATGGCGACCCGCACCGACGTGTTACCTGAGCGCGAGACAGTGCTGCGGTTGTTCGAGCAAGGCGATCTAGTTCCTGTGTACCGCACGCTTCTGGCAGATTTGGAGACTCCGGTTTCGGTCTATCTGAAACTGGCACAGACCGGAAACGTTTCGTTTCTGCTGGAAAGCGTCGAAGGGGGTGAACAGGTCGGACGCTATTCGTTTCTTGGCGTGAACCCGAAAGCGGTGATTTCGGTCAAGAACAATGTCGTCACCCTGACGAAAGATGGCGAAACGACCACCCGCGATCTCGCGCCAGATGAAGACGCGCTGGATGCTGTCGAGGCAGAGTTCAAGCAATATAAACCGGTCACGCTGGAAGGACTGCCACGATTTGTAGGCGGCGCGGTGGGCTTCCTCGCTTACGACGTTGTGCGGCATTTTGAACGGCTGCCGCAGACCGCAACAGACGAACTGGACGTGCCGGATGTGGCATTCATGCTCATCGACACGCTGGTGATCTTCGATCATGCAAAGCATCAATTGATGGTGCTGGCGAATGCGCACAACACCGGAGACCCTGACGCGGCTTACGACGATGCGCTGCGACGGATCGACACGATTGTCGATGCGCTGCGCCAGCCACTTCCGCCGATAGAAGCGTCTCGTGGCGGCAGTAGTGACGAAGTTCAGTCGAATATGACGCAGGCGCAGTTTGAAGAGAACGTGCTGAAGGCGAAGGAATATATCGCCGCTGGCGACGCCTTCCAGATCGTGTTATCTCAGCGCTTTAGCCGCAAGACGACGGCATCTCCGCTGACGATTTATCGTGCGCTGCGGGCGACGAACCCCTCACCTTATATGTTTTTCCTACACTTCAGCGAAGATTTCGTGTTGATCGGGGCGTCGCCGGAGATGATGGTGCGGCTGGAAGATGGTATTGCCACCAACCGCCCGATTGCCGGATCGCGTCCGCGAGGCGCAAATAAGGCAGATGATGATCGTCTGGCGGAAGAATTGCTCGCCGACCCGAAGGAACGCGCTGAACACATCATGCTGGTCGATCTGGGGCGAAACGATCTGGGGCGGGTGTGCGAATACGGATCGGTCAAAGTCACCGATTTGATGTATATCGAACGCTACTCGCAGATTATTCACATCGTCAGCAACATCGAAGGGAAGCTGCGCCCAGGCATGACGGCGTTCGATCTACTACGGGCAACTTTCCCTGCGGGGACGTTAAGCGGTGCGCCCAAAGTGCGGGCAATGGAGATCATCGAAGAACTGGAAGGCACGCGGCGCGGACCTTACGGCGGCGCGGTGGGGTATTTCAGTTTCGACGGATCGATGGACACGTGTATCACCATTCGCGCGGCGCTCATGCGCGGCGACACGATTTACGTGCAGGCGGGCGCGGGGATCGTGGCAGACAGCATTCCTGCAAACGAATATCAGGAGTCGATCAACAAGGCGAAGGCGTTGATGCTCGCCGTGCAGCGGGCGGAACAGGGATTGCTCTGATGCCCAGTACACCGGACTACCTGCGACTCGACAAGGTAGTGCTGCTTGGGCGGACGTTCGATGAGTACGTCCGGTTCTTCGCGCTCGATGAAGCGACTTTACAGCGCGAGAATATTCTCGATGCAGCGTCCGGCGTAAGCTCGTTCTGCGCGGAAGGTAGGGCGCGGGGGTACAAAATCACTGCTGCCGATGCGATTTACCATTTCACACCTGAAGAAATCGAGTGGAAATGCGAGCAGGATTTGCAGGATGTGATGGCGAAACTGCCGCCGATTGCCGATTTGTATGTATGGACGGAATTCCCGGATGTGCAGGCGCTGACGCGACAGCGCGAACGCGCCTACCGTCGGTTTTTGCGAGATTACAAAGAACAACCGCTTTCACGCTACGTCCCGGCGGTTTTTCCGCAGTCCGGTTTTGACGATAAGACGTTTACATTAACGCTGGTTTCGCATTTGCTGTTCTTATATGAAGACCAGCTTGACTATGCCTTCCACCTCGATACGCTGCGCGATTTGCTGCGGATTACAACAGGTGAGGTGCGCATTTACCCGATCACCAACTTGCGCGGCGAGCGTTCGAGCTATCTGAATCCGTTGATGGCTGAACTGGCACTCGATGGATACGATTTCGAGCTTGTTCCTGTGAATTACGAATTTCTCAAGAATGCGAACCAGATGCTGCGTATTCACGCTGAGGAGAGGGAATGACGGTCAAACGAGTAATTCTGATACGCCCCGGCGAGACGGACTGGAATCGGATGGGGCGCTGGCAGGGGTGGGTGGCTGCGCCGTTGAGTCCTCATGGACGAAAGCAGGCGCAAGCGCTGGCGAACTTCGTGCGCAATATCGGCATGAGCGCCCTCTATACCAGCGATTTGAAGCGGGCGGTAGAGACGGCGGAACGGCTCGCCGAGCCGCTTGGCAAGCCGCCAATTCTGGATGCACGGCTGCGCGAACGTAACATCGGCGACTGGCAGGGATTGACGCTGGACGAAATGCGGGCGTGGTATGCCGACGAATACGCGAAACTGTTAAGCGATCCGGACGGCTACTGCATTCCCGGCGGCGAATCGCGCAATGATGTGCGCAAGCGAATGCGTGCTGCGTTTGACGAAATCGTGAGCAAAGAAACCGGCGAAACCATCGGCATCCTTTCACACACCACCGCGCTGAAGGCGCTGTTAGAGGATTTGCTGCCGGGATACAACCCGCAGGAACTTAGTCTCGGCAATACATCGGTGACGACCATTCGGCGGAATAACGACGAGTGGGAGTTGGTGGCTGCCGACGACATCACCCATCTGGAAGGATTAGAGACGAAAGCCGTCCCTGAACTGGAGGATAAACCATGATTCTCGTGATCGATAA
>DATGQJ010000694.1:0-5029 GCA_035304265.1 Oceanobacillus sp. | reverse complement strand
CTTGGAGTTCATCGGTCTTGGCAACCCCAACATCGTCACGTGGGGAACTATTCTCTATTGGGCGCAGAATAACGCGGCGTTGCTGACACGCTCGTGGTGGACGTTCATCCCGCCCGGTGTGTGCATCGCATTGCTTGGCTTCAGTCTCACGCTGATCAACTATGGCATTGACGAGATCACCAACCCCCGTCTGCGTGCCGATGAGGGGGCAAAAGAATAATGGTACAGGCGACTTTACAACCGAATACGGTTCAGGACGCAACCGAGCCGCTGCTCAGGGTGCGCGATCTGGAAGTGGAATATCGCACCAAGCGCGGCGTTGTCCGAGCCGTTGATCACGTGTCATTCGACATCTATCCCAACGAAGTCTTTGGGCTGGCGGGCGAATCGGGATGTGGTAAATCCACGATTGCCCACGCCATCCTGCGGCTGTTGAAACCCCCGGCTTATATCGCGGGCGGCAGCATCATGTTCGGCGATACCGACGTGCTGGCGCTGAACGAGCAGCAGTTGAGCGGCTTCCGCTGGAAACAGGTCTCGATTGTCTTCCAGAGTGCCATGAACGCGCTCAATCCGGTGCTGACCATCGGGACGCAGATCATGGATGCCATTCAAGCGCATCTTCCCGTCAGTAAGCAGGAAGCGCGAGATCGAGCCGTCGATCACGTGTCATTCGACATCTATCCCAACGAAGTCTTTGGGCTGGCGGGCGAATCGGGGTGCGGTAAATCCACGATTGCCCACGCCATTCTGCGGCTGTTGAAACCCCCGGCTTATATCGCGGGCGGCAGCATCATGTTTGGCGATACCGACGTGCTGGCGCTGAACGAGCAGCAGTTGAGCGGCTTTCGCTGGAAACAGGTCTCGATTGTCTTCCAGAGTGCGATGAACGCGCTCAATCCGGTGCTGACCATCGGGACACAGATCATGGATGCCATTCAAGCGCATCTTCCCGTCAGCAAGCAGGAAGCGCGAGATCGCGCTGTCGAACTGCTGCAACTGGTCGGGATCGATCCGAGCCGTATCAACAGCTATCCACACCAGTTAAGCGGTGGGATGCGCCAGCGCGTGGTGATCGCTATCGCCCTCACGCTCAATCCGCAAATGATCGTGCTGGACGAACCGACGACGGCGCTGGACGTGGTGGTACAGAAGCAGATCATGGACGAAATCCGCGAACTGCGGAAGAAGTTCGGGTTTTCCATCCTGTTCATCTCACACGACCTTTCGCTGATGGTGGAGTTTTCGGATCGGGTCGGCATCATGTATGCCGGAGAACTGGTCGAAGTCGCGCCGTCTCAGGAAGTGTTCAACCACCCGCAGCACCCTTACACCGTTAAACTCATGAACTCGTTCCCGACGATCACCGGAGAACGGCAGGAGCTACTCGGCATTCCCGGCTCACCGCCGGACTTGATTTCGCCCCCGCCCGGTTGTCGTTTCCATCCCCGCTGCGACGTGGCGATTGCTGGCATCTGCCAGACGATTCGCCCGCAGCTTATCGAACACACGCCCAATCATCGCGCGGCGTGTCATTTACTGGATCAGGAGTCGCGCTCATGAGCAAACAACCGATTATGGAAGTGCGCGGTCTCACCAAGCATTTCGTGAGCGGCGGTGTCTTTACTCGTAGAATCGTCAAGGCTCTGGAAGACGTATCGTTCAAGCTGTATCCCGGTCACGTTACCGCGCTGGTGGGCGAAAGCGGCAGCGGCAAAAGCACCACCGCACGCCTGCTGGCAAGGCTTTACGAGCCAACCGCAGGCGAGATTCTTTACAACGGTGAAAACGTCTTTGCCAGCAAGAGCCGCGCCGCGATGCTGGCGTACCGCAAGCGCGTGCAGATGATTTTCCAAGACCCGTTCAGTTCACTCAACCCGATTCACAGCATCGAGTATCATCTCAAGCGTCCGCTGCAAATTCATCACAGCGCCAACGGACGCAACATGACCGAGCGCGTTCACGAGCTTTTAACCCGCGTCTCGCTCACCCCGCCAGCGGACATCGCGGCGAAATATCCACATCAACTCAGCGGCGGGCAGCGGCAGCGCGTGGCGATTGCCCGTGCGCTGGCAGTCGAGCCGCGCGTGATCCTCGCCGACGAACCCGTTTCGATGCTCGACGTTTCGATCCGTATGGGCATTCTGAACCTAATGGCGAAGCTGCGCGACGAAGAGAACATTACTTTCCTCTACGTCACGCACGACCTCGCCAGCGCCCGGTACTTCGCCGACGAAACCATGGTGATGTATGCCGGACGGGTGGTGGAAAGCGGACCGAGCGAAGAAGTGATCCGCGATCCCAAACATCCCTACACGCAGCTTTTGCTCTCTGCCGTGCCCGATCCGGCGCGTGGCTTGCGCACACAGGAAGTCAAAGTCAAAGGCGAAGTACCGAGTTTAGGCGCGGTTGGAGAGGGGTGTCCATTCGCGGCACGTTGCCCACACGTGATGCCGCAGTGTCGTCAGGCGATGCCGCCTGTCACCCATCTCACCGAAGCGCGACAGGTGCGCTGCTATTTGTACGAAGAGAAATCAGAGGGAGCTGTCGCTTGACCGAACCGTTCGTACTTGGTGTGAATTATTGGCCCCGACGGAAAGCGATGTATTGGTGGTCGAATTTCGATGCCGGAGAAGTACGTGAGGAATTCTCGCTTATTCGTGAACTTGGCTTGAACGTTGTGCGGTTGTTCCTGCTGTGGGACGATTTTCAGCCCACACCAGACACCGTTTCCTCTCAATGCCTCGATCATCTGGCGCAAGTCTGCGACATCGCGGCGGATAATCAGCTTGGTTTGAACGTCACGTTTTTCACCGGACACATGAGCGGTCCCAACTGGTCGCCGCGCTGGATGCTGGATAAGGCGCTGCCCCTCCCCATGCCCGATTACCGGCAGGTGGTCAGCCGTGACGGGGTTTTTGATGGCGGCTACCGCAATATGTTCTCCGACCCGCTGTGCCTTGAAGCGGAACGCCTTTTGCTCCGCACCGTCGTCGGCAATCTGAAAGATCATCCGGGGATATGGGCGTGGAATCTCGGCAACGAACCGGATTTGTTCGCCTTTCCCCCCGATGCGTCGAGCGGACGCGCATGGGTGCGCGAAATGACCAGTCTGATCCGCGAGATCGACGGCAAGCACCCCGTCACCTGCGGGCTGCATATCGCCAGCCTGATGCAAGACAACGGCTTGCGCGTTCATGACGTGTTCGGTGAATGCGATTTCAGCGTCATGCACGCCTACCCGATGTACAGCAATCTGGCGAAAAGCCCGCTGGACACCGATTTCGTGCCGTTCACCTGTGCGCTCACGGCGGCGTTAAGCGGCAAAAAGGTCTTGATGGAAGAATGGGGTGGCTGCACCGCGCCCGCTGGCGAGCCTTCCACTGTCTGGGAATGGACGGCATACGGCAGCCCTCGCAAGCAGTTCATGGCATCGGAAGAGGCACTTGCGGAATACGTCGCCGGAGTGCTGCCCAAGCTGGTCGAGGTCGGCGCGACGGGGGCGCTGCTCTGGTGCTTTGCCGATTACGTGGAAGAACTCTGGGACAAGCCCCCGTGTGATGAAGCGCGGCATGAACGCTTTTTCGGGCTAGTGCGCCCGGATGGAACGCTCAAGCCGCACGCGCAGGTGCTGCGCGATTTCGCCCAGACCCGCCCGACGGTCAAAGAAGCAACGCGGACGGTGAAGCTGGATGTTACCCCTGATGATTACTACCGCGCTCCGATGGAACACATCGCGCGGCTATACGAAGACTATCTCTCTGTAGAAAGTAATATCGCATGACTACCGAAGTGAAATTCCCGCAGGATTTTCTGTGGGGCACAGCAACCGCATCCTACCAGATAGAAGGCGCAACCGACGAAGACGGACGCGGCGCATCCATCTGGGATGTGTTTTGTGATCGCCCCGGCGCAATCTCCGACGGCAGCAGCGGCGATGTCGCCTGCGATCACTACCACCGCTACCCGGAAGACATTGCACTGATGGCAGAACTTGGCTTGAAGGCGTACCGGTTTTCCATTGCGTGGCCCCGTATTTTGCCGCAGGGAACGGGACAGGTGAATCAGGCGGGCTTGGACTTTTACAGCCGCCTTGTAGATACGCTGCTCGAACATGGTATCACCCCATTTGCCACGCTCTATCACTGGGATTTACCGCAGGCGCTTCAGGACAAGGGCGGCTGGACGCAGCGATTTGTCACCGATGCTTTTGCCGAATATGCTGACGTGATTTCTCGGCGTCTGGGTGACCGCATTCACAACTGGATGACGGTCAACGAACCCTGGGTCTCCTCGTTTCTGGGGTACGGCATTGGAATGCACGCGCCGGGCGTGGCTGACCGGATCGCCTATTTACATGCGTCCCATCATTTGCTGCTGGCGCATGGTCGCGCCGTAGGTGTATTACGCGCCAATGGCAGCAGTGATACCAAAGTGGGCATCGTCAACGCCAATACTTGGGCGCATCCGCTGACCGATTCGCCGGAAGATTTGGCAGCGACGCGGCGTTTCGACGGGTTCTTCAACCGCTGGTTCCTCGACCCGGTTTACAAAGGCGAGTACCCGCCGGACATGATCGAAATCGTCGGCGCGGAAAATCTACCGATTGAGGACGGCGATTTGAAGACCATTTCCGCACCAATCGACTTTGTGGGCGTGAACTACTACACTCGCAACATCATCAGCCACAACGATAATTTCGGCAGTCTGAGCGAAACCCTGCACATTCAGCAGAACATGAACGAATCTGCCGAACACACCGAAATGGGCTGGGAAGTATATCCCGAAGGCTTGTATAACATGCTGATGCAAATCCACCGGGATTACGCGCCGAAAGCCATTTACATCACCGAGAACGGCGCGGCTTTCGACGACACCGTAACGCCGAATGGTCAGGTTCACGACGAACGGCGCGTCGCCTACCTGCAAAATCATTTCGCGCAGGCGCACCGCGCTTTGCAGGATGGCGCTCCTCTCAAGGGCTACTTCGTGTGGTCGTTCCTCGATAATTTCGAGTGGGGATTTGGCT
>DATGQJ010000693.1:0-2307 GCA_035304265.1 Oceanobacillus sp. | reverse complement strand
GGCGTGGGCGCAATTGAATCCATGTGCGGCTCGATGCTCAGGCGAATGCCCTCTGCTTTTGCCGCCGCCAGCATTTCGCGCAGGGCGCTTGCCGTTCGCTCGAATGCGCCTTCATCTTCCGGCGGTTGTGCCAATCCCGGCGAAACCGTGATGCCGGGGGTTTTCAACTCCGCGGCGAACGGAATCAGCGCCTTGAACAGTTCAAGGTCTTTGTCACGCCGCTCAGCTTCAGGCACGGAAATACGCGGCAGCATCAGGTAAAGGTCGCTCAACTTCAGGTTGTAGATCGTGAGGTCTTCCTGAATTTCAGCGGCAATCTGGCGTGGACGAGCAGCGGCTTTAGGAGCATTGAGATTCGGTCCCGACCCAATATCCACGTACCGAAAGCCGAGCCGCGCAATCGTCCCCAATGCCTCGCGCAGCGTCAGATCGTTGAATGTCCATGTATGGCAGGCGAATTCCATGAACGACATCCTCATGTTTTTGCAGCGCTAGTGTAACATTGTCGCGCAAATTATTCGCGCCATGCCACGCAATGCGACGCAAAATGCTTGAGCGCCCCGCTTTTGACCACGATCACTTCAGGGCGTAACACCGTCGCGTACATATTGGTGAGCGCCATCACGTCGAGCAGCGCCCGATAACCGGAAAAGCCGGACAAGTCCATGTAGATTTTGTTGAACGGCTTTCCGAAATCGAGTGTCGCCCGCAAATCGAATGCATCCAACACTTCAAAATGCAACTGCGGACGCTGTTGACGCGCTCGCTGGATACATTCCGGGCTGATGTCGGTTCCGATCACGTCTGTGCAGTGCTGCGCCAGAATTTCGGTGGTCGTCCCCCATTCACAGCCGAGTTCCAGCACAACGTCATTTGATTTCACCATCGTGGGGATCGTCGCGCGATACTCCTGAACGCCGCGTGCCGCGACGAACATGGTCTTGAGTTTGAATTGTTTTTCGTTTGCCACAGAGATTTTCCAATCGCAATCAGCAGACAGAGGCTATAAAGGCTGTCCGGTGGGGTGGCTGTGCGATTGTCGAGCTGCCCTACCGGTTCGTTGGGATGGACACCACAACGACAGCGGCGGCAGCGGCGCTTTCACGTGCTCCACGTGCGCAGAAACGAAATGCGGGGAAAAATTGCATAATGGTCTCTTGTGACTATACCAACTTCATCATAACCCCTCGTGACTTATTTTGTCAAACGGTACGAAGAGGGTATGCCAAACTTCCCACTTGCATCTGCGCCTATCATTGGGTGTAATATTGCGCGTTCGTTTTCCGTCCACCATCCATTTGAGATCATCATGAATTCAAACAGTCCTCTGATCACGCCTTACGGCGGTTCGCTCGTTAATCTGCTTGTCAACCCGCAAGACCTTGAAGACCGCAAAGCCTACGCCAGTACCCTCCCCTCCATCCAACTCTCCCAACGCGCCATCTGTGACCTTGAACTGCTGGCGACGGGCGGGTTCTCGCCGCTGGATCGCTTCATGGGTCAGGCAGATTACCAGCGCGTGCTCGACGAAATGCGCCTCGCCGATGGGACGCTGTTCCCCATGCCGATCACGCTTCCGGTTGAACCGAATGAGTACATCCAGATCGGGAAAGACATTGCGCTGCGCGACCCGAAGAACAATCTTCTGGCGATCATGACCATCGAAGAGATTTACGAATGGAACCGAGATGAGATGGCGCTCAAGGCGTTTGGCACGCTCGACATTCGTCATCCAATGGTGGTCGAGATGGCACGTTGGGGCAAGGTCAACATCTCTGGACCGCTTGAAGTGCTGCAACTGCCCCATTACTACGACTTTCAAGAATTGAGACTCACCCCGGCGCAGACCCGCGAACGTCTCGAAGCGTTTGGCTATCCCAACGTGGTCGCCTTCCAGACGCGCAATCCGCTGCACCGGGTTCACGAAGAACTGACCAAACGCGCTGCCGCCGAAGTGGACGGCGTGCTGCTGCTGCATCCGAGCGTCGGCATGACCAAGCCGGGTGATGTGGATCACTATACCCGTGTACGCACCTACAAGGCGCTGGTCAACAATCATTATGAGCCGGGTCGGGTGTTGCTGGCGCTGCTGCCGCTGGCGATGCGCATGGCAGGTCCGCGCGAGGCGTTGTGGCACGCCATCATCCGGCGTAATCACGGCGTCAATCATTTCATTGTCGGGCGCGACCACGCCAGCCCCGGCATTGATTCGACGGGCAAACCCTTCTATGGACCCTATGATGCACAGGAACTGGTCGAAAAACACAGCGCCGAAATCGGCGTGAAACCTGTGCCGTTCCACGAATT
>DATGQJ010000692.1:0-2175 GCA_035304265.1 Oceanobacillus sp. | reverse complement strand
GAATCCGACATCGCCATCATCATGAACAACAAGTACCAGATTCTCTCGAAGGATCACGTCTCGTTCAATCCCTACACGGCGAAGCAATTCCGGGATTGGGTGGTGTGGACAATCGAGAAGAACCGTGCCGGACGCGCGATGCAGGATATGGAATTTCAGTTGCATGGTCAGCACTTCGCGTTTGATCCACGCGGGCAGAAGGTACAGCAGCAGCTCATCGACGATAAGGTGATCGAAACCTAAAGGCTGATAACAGTGAGTTGGAAGGGCGCGTGAAGAAGCGCTCTTTTTATTTGGCAAGGAGGTAGCGATATAAGACCAGCTTAAAATCAGTTGTGGAAATTACTTACTATTGGAGGGGAAAATGCGAAAACTTTTGTTACTTTCGGTCATCGTTCTTGCTCTGATAGTCGCCGCTGCCCTCACGCCTGCACCCGTGCAAGCCGCGAATGGGTGTGGTCCCTCGTTGTTGAGCTTGTACGTCGTCATCCCGGACAGAATTTCTTATTTCCATATCACCCGCTGGCAGTGGGAGACATTCGATTTCACGCAGGCGTGTAACAACCACGATAATTGTTATGCGTCCAGCGGCATTGATCGGGCGACCTGCGATTCGATTTTCTATTCGCAGATGCTAGCCGTATGTAATCGTGGGTGGACGTGGGCTTCGCGGAATTGGTGCTCGGCGGCAGCGTGGACCTACTATCAGGCGGTGAGAACTTTCGGTGAGTTCGCGTATCAGCCTTAATCGTCAAGTCGTCTCGGTAGATAAAAGACCTGACCGGCGTACAACATACGCGGATTTTGTAGGCAGTTTGCCGCTGCCAGTTGGCTCACGGTGCTGGATGTGCGTTCTGCCAGCGAACGAATGGTATCGCCGGGACGAATGACGTACTCGTACCAGCTACGCGGTTGTGGACAAAACTGTCCCCCTTCGTCATATGATTGATAACGGATGGGGACAGGCGTGGCTGTAGGCGTAAGGGTAGGCGTTGGGGATTGCGCCGTTGCACATCCGCACAGCAACAGGATAATCCACCAACGCCGAACCCTCACGCTATTCAACACCAATTGACAACATCAGCCGATCAAGTTATTCCTGCTCGACGGCAGGGCGCATGTGAATGTAGTTGAGCTTTGAAAGCCCGCGTACCTGCAAATCGGCGCGGTAGCTGCTGCGGACAAGCGGACCGCTTTCCACCCACTTGAAGCCCAATTCCAAGCCGATTTCCTTGAAACGATCAAACTCATCCGGCGTGTAGTAACGTTCGATGGGGAGATGCTTCACGCTTGGCTGAAGGTATTGACCGATGGTCAGAATATCGACCTCGCGCTGCGCAAGGTCGCGCATGACTTCAACCACTTCATCAAAGGTCTCGCCCAAACCGACCATAATACCGCTTTTGGTCAGCACAAGCGGGTCCATCCGCTTGGCGTTTTCCAGCGTTTTCATCGCCCACTCGTATTTGTCCTGCGGTTGCACTTTGCGGAAGAGACGCGGCACGGTTTCGACGTTGTGATTGAGGATTTCAGGCTGCGCGTCCATGACGATTTTGAGCGCCGATTCGTTGCCTTTGAAATCAGGGATCAAAACTTCGATGCTGCAACCGGGCTGAAGCTGCCGGATACGCCGGATGACCATTGCGAAGATCGGTGCGCCACCGTCGGGGCGTTCGTCGCGGTTCACGCTGGTGATAACGACGTGACGCAGATTCAGAGTGCGGACGGATTCGGCGACTCGATTCGGTTCGTTCCAATCTAGCGGGCTGGGGCGTCCGGTTTTGATGTCGCAGAAGCCGCAGGATCGGGTGCAGGTATCGCCCATCATCAGGAAGGTAGCAGTGCCGCGCCCCCAGCACTCGCCGAGATTAGGACATTGCGCTTCCTCACACACCGTATGAAGTTTCTGACCGCGCATTAAGCCATATACGCGCTCATAGTTCTCTCCATGTGGGGCGCGAACTTTAATCCATGGCGGGCGGCGGCGGGGATGCTTCGGATCGGGCTGCCATCCGGCAGAAGCATCGGTAGTGGGGATGGCATTCGGGTCAATTACATTGGTCACAATAAGCTCCCACTCAATTTACGACCTAAGCTGATTATAGCTTGCGGTGAATCAGGGTGTCTAGTTCCGACGGGCTGGCGTTGAGGGTTCTTACAACCACTTTCCAGAGC
>DATGQJ010000691.1:0-2958 GCA_035304265.1 Oceanobacillus sp. | reverse complement strand
ATGTCTGGAAGCGGACACGCGATGCCATCAGTCACAACCATACCTATCGGCAGTTTCAGCCCTTAATCGACGATTTCGAGACCTATTTGAACGAGACGCTTTTTTCGACCGACTTCATGGACGCTTATGCCCCCCTTGGGTTAGGCGTTTTCTAATTGGTTTATCCATAAGGTGTGGTATGCACTTTGATGTGGTGATTGCTCCCCGCTTGCGTGGGGGATGAGGGGTGACAAGGACACAACCCGCTCCAGGTGTGATTTACGTCACATTTTTGCGGTTGCGGAACGCCTTATAGTCGGATAGGAAAACAGTTCGGGAATGAACGCAGTGGCGATTGAGACCGTCCCCAATTTCACAGGGGATCACAAACTGACGCACAGGACGCTTCAGGCGTTTGCGGAGTCGGCGTCGCTCGTCTCAATTACGGCTGGCGAGGCGTTTTTCCGGCAAGGCGATCCGCCGACGGGGCTGCACATCCTCCAGAGTGGGCGTGTGAAGCTGTGCCGCCAATCACACCAGCGCACCCAGATACTTGCGCTCCTGCTGCCGGGAGACTGGTTTGGCGCGGAGTCGCTGCCAACCGATACCGCCAGTCCCTATACGGCGACAGCGTTGACGGCTGCCGAAGCGGTTTACGTCGAACCGGATGCGTTGCAGCGGCTTCTGGCGGATTACCCCGATTTTCAGGAAACGGTGATTGAAATCACGGCGCAGCGACTCAAGCAGTTGGTCTCGCTCGTTCACGATCTCGCCTTCCGCGACGTTGCCTCGCGGCTGGCGGCGGTGCTGGTCGCCCGCGCTCATCGGGAAGGCACAAACATCAACGGGAGCATCGGGATTGATCGGCTGCTCTCTCAACAGGAATTTGCTGAGATGATCGGTACGGCACGTGAAGTCATCAACCGCGCTTTCAAGCGCTTTGAACAGAACGGATTACTCCGACTCACCCCCGATCACATTTTTATCCTCGATTTGAAACGCCTCACTGAAATTGCCGAACAAGAATCCTCTTGAGTTTCCCCTAGTCCGAGTCGAGAAACACCGTTCTGGGTGAGGGCGCTCAATCGAGCGCCTTCATTGTTTGTGTGACTTGAGTCACACCCCGCAAATGACTTCTCCCTCAGAATAAAGACAGGGTTTGTGATTTTTCGAACTTGCGGAAGCAGGTCTTTTGTTAGAGAAGGAGAGAAGTATGTTTTTAAGATCAATCAAGGCTTCTCGGCTGGTCTTCATCGCAGTGGTCATCTTGGCGACTGCGGTGCTGGCAGTCGTCCAGCGCGGGGCGACCACCAACGCGCAGGGCGACAGCGCCAACTGGCAGACCATCGCACAGGAGCGAGGACTCACTGACGCGGACATTCGCGCGGCGTTGATGACCTATACCCCAAGCGGCGTAATGGACGAGTACCTGATGTTCGCGTCCGGCGGGCACAGCGGGCAGGTGTTGGTCATCGGAATGCCGTCGATGCGGTTGCTCCGCGTGATCGGGGTTTTCACGCCCGAACCATGGCAGGGTTGGGGCTACGGGGCTGGCAACGACATTCTGGCTGAGGGCAGCCCCGATGGACAGCCGCTTACGTGGGCAGACACACATCACCCATCGTTAAGCGAGACCAACGGCGATTATGACGGACAGTGGTTGTTCATCGGCGACAAAGCGAACGGGCGCGTCGCCGTTATCGATCTGCGCGACTTCGAGACCAAGCAGATCGTCAACAACCCACTGTATTCCAACAATCACGGCGGCACGTTCGTTACGCCGAACAGCGAGTACATCATCGAAGGCGGGCAGTATGCACAGCCCATCGGTGGCAGTTACGCGGCGGTTGACGATTACGCCGACAGCTATCGCGGTCTCATCACGTTGTGGAAGTTTGATCGGGATGCAGGGCGGATCGACCCCAGCCAGTCTTTTGCGATTGAGTTGCCCCCTTACTGGCAAGACCTGTGCGACGCCGGAAAACTGGCGTCGGACGGTTGGCTGTTCTGCAACTCCATCAACAGCGAAATGGCGACGGGCGGCATCGAGCTAGGCAACCCGCCGTTTGAAGCGGGCGCGAGCCGCAACGCCACCGACTATCTGCACATCGTCAACTGGCGGGCTGCCGAAGCCGTCTTCCAGGAAGGCGCTGTCGAGATGGTCAACGGCATGGCGGTCATTCCGTTGGATACGGCTGTCGAGCGCGGATTGCTTTACTTCGCACCAGAGCCGCGCAGCCCTCACGGTGTAGACGTTTTCCCGACGGGTGAATTCGTCGTCGCCGCCGGAAAGCTCGATCCGCATGTGACGGTTTACAGCTTCCAGCGCATTCTGGATGCCATCGCCGCCGGACCTACCGAAACTGACCCATTCGGCGTGCCGATCCTTCCGTTGGAAAGCGTGATGGAAGCACAGGTAGAACTCGGTCTTGGACCGCTGCACACCCAGTTCGACAATCAGGGTTACGCCTATACCAGTTTGTTCCTCGACAGCGCGGTTGCGCGTTGGAGCATCGGTGCGGAAGGCTACCGCCCGCAAGATGGATGGACGCTGCAAGGCAAAATTCCTGTACAGTACAACGTCGGACATCTTGCCACTGCTGAAGGCGATACGGTCAGTCCCGATGGTGCGTACTTAGTTTCGCTCAACAAATGGTCGATTGACCGCTTTACCTCCACCGGTCCGCTGCTGCCGCAGAACCTCCAATTGATCGACATCACGCAGCCGGGCGACCAATTGCAACTGCTGTACGACATGCCGATTACGGGGGCAGAGCCGCACTACGCGCAGATCATCAGCGTTGACAAGCTCAATGCGTGGTCGGTGTATCCAGAAGTGGGGTGGGACCCTGAAACGCAATCGGTTGACCCGAACGCGGTAACACCGGGCACCGAAGGGGTGACGCGCGACGGCAACACCGTCACCGTTCGCATGACGGCGGTTCGCAGTCACTACAACCCGGAGCGCGTCGAAATTCA
>DATGQJ010000690.1:0-3632 GCA_035304265.1 Oceanobacillus sp. | reverse complement strand
GGGCGGCTGTACGGACGAATATAAAGCAGGCTTGGAAATTCCCCACGCAGGTCTGCCCCTCCCCACAAACGGGTCTTGTAGGGGCGACCCACGGGTCGCCCATGGGAACCAACCTGCGTGTGCGCCCAGAGAACTGACGCGCCGTCCAATTTTCAGACACGCTCTAGAGCGTATCTGAAAAATCCCTGTGGAAGAAAAATCCGGGGTACGCGCCGGTGCAGACACGCAGGTCTGCCCCACAAACGAATTCCGTAGGGGCGAACCTGCGTGTTCGCCCAGCTAACCGACGCAACCTCCGATTTCCAGATACGCTCTACCGCCCGTACAACTTGGTGTAGTGCATCAAGCGCTGAATGCCGGGATGATTGAAGTCTTCCGGCGTGCAGCGATACGTCCAGTTGCCCATTTCGCGCCCCGGCAAATTCATCCTCGATTCCGCACCAAGATTGAGAATGTCCTGCATCGGAATCACGCAGGTGTGCGCAACCGACATCTCGGCGGCGCGAATCAGTTCCCAGTTGATTTCGACCACTTCACGGTCAAAGTAGCTGTTGACGAAGGATTTCATGGCAGGCGAAGCTTCTTCATGCCACCAGCCAATCGTCGTGTTGTTGTCGTGCGTTCCGGTGTAGACCACGCAGTTGGGGACGTGATTGTGCGGCAGGAAGGGGTCGTTCACGCCGCCTTCCCATGCAAACTGCAAAATCTTCATCCCCGGCAATCCCAAGCCATCGCGCAGCGCCACCACTTCCGGCGTGATCACACCGAGGTCTTCGGCGATGATCGGCAGATTGCCCAGCGCGGCTTTGATCACCTCGAAGAACTGCATCCCCGGCCCCGGAACCCAACGCCCGCGCACGGCTGTCGGTTCACTGGCAGGCACCTCCCAGTACGCCTCAAAGCCTCGGAAGTGATCGATACGAATCACATCAACCAGATCGAGTGTCGCGCGGATACGGCGCACCCACCAGCTATAGCCGTCTTCCGCCATCTCATCCCAGCGATACAGCGGATTGCCCCACCGCTGCCCGGTTTCGCTGAAGTAATCCGGCGGAACCCCCGCAATCACAGTGGGATAGCCTTTCTCGTCCAGATAGAACAATTCGGGACTCGCCCATACGTCACTGCTGTCGTGAGCAACGAAGATCGGAATATCGCCGATCAGCCGTATGCCCTTGCCGTTGGCGTAGGATTTCAGTTCCAACCACTGACGATTGAAAATCCACTGCTGCCAGCGATGCAGGTTGATGTCGTCCGCGTGTCTTGCAGTCGCTTCGACCAGCGCGTCCGGGTGGCGCAGCGCCTCACCTTCCGACCACTCCACCCACGGCTTGCCGCTATGATGGTCTTTCAGCGCCCGAAATAGCGCGAAATCGTCGAGCCAGTCCTTGTTGGTCTGACTCCATTCCTCGAAGGCGCGGATTTGCGGTTCCTGCGCATTCGCCTCAAAGTTCTGATAGGCGCGAGTGAGCATCTGGTTGTGGTACTCGATCACCCTGCCGTAATCGACGGCGTGCTGCGGGAAGTCCGGCACATCCGCCACATCTTCGGGCGAAAGCCAGCCTTCTTCCACCAGCTTATCCAGACTGATCAGCAGTGGATTTCCGGCGAATGCCGATAAACACTGATAAGGCGAATCGCCGTAGCTGGTCGGACCCAGCGGCAGCATTTGCCATACCTTTTGTCCGTGCTCTACCAGATAATCGACAAATCGAAACGCCCACTCGCCCAGATCGCCGATGCCATAGCGCCCCGGCAGCGACGTGGGATGCAGCAAGATTCCACTGACACGCTCAAAAGTCATACGCCACACCTTTAATCCGATGAAAACCAGTGGGGCATAAAATAGCACATTGGGGAAGGTTTGTTCAGGGGGACATTTGCGAGTTACCCGAAATGCGAACAAACGTCTATAATTGAGATGCGCTGTAGGGATGCCCCTACAAATACAGTCTTAGCGGTTCAACCACAACCATGATCAATCAAGAAATGCTCACCGGAACGGTGGAGCGCATCACATACTACAATCCAGAGAACGGCTATTCCGTCATCAAGATTCAGCCGGATGGCAAGTATCCCAACGCGGCGGCGCGGGATGGCACAGTCGCCGTCGTCGGCACCATGCCGGAGATCGCCGTCGGGGAAACCGTGCAGTTCACCGGAAACTGGATTGAAGACCCGCGCTATGGCAAACAATTCCGCGCCGAAACCGTCACGCCGATCATGCCCTCCAGCGCCGACGGCATCATCAACTACCTCAGCAGCGGCATCGTCAAACGGATTGGACCCAAAACCGCAGAAAAGATCGTCAATTACTTCGGCGAAAAAACCATCCACATCCTCGACAACGAACCGGAAAAACTCTATGACATCCCCGGCATCAAGAAAGAACTAATCAAAGGGCTTGTCCGCGCGTGGGCGGATAACCAAGCCGTGCGCCAGACCATGATCTTCCTGCAAGGCTACGGCGTGACCAGCCGTATGGCAGCCCGTATCTACAATCACTACGGCGCGGCGACCATCAACAAAGTCCAGTCCGACCCGTTTTCGCTGGCGGATGAGGTGTTCGGCATCGGCTTCATCCGCGCCGACGAGATCGCTCGCAGCATGGGCGTCGAGCCGGACGACCCCAACCGCATTCGTGCCGGAATCCACTTCGCGCTCAATCAAATGTCCAAAGACGGGCACACCTACGCCCCGCGTACAGAACTGGTGGCAAAGACGGCGGAACTGCTGAAGATCGCCAATACTGAGCGCATTCAGGCGACGATTGCCAGTGAATTGTTCCGAGGCGATCTAATCGGCGATTCGGCGGTGGACGGCGGCGAGGCGATTTACCTGCCCGTGTACTATTACTCCGAACGCGGCGCGGCGGAACGGCTGCGAACGCTGGCGTCCATGCCCTCGAAGATCATGGAGAGCGCCGACGAAGTGGACTGGAAGCCATTTTTGCAGCAGCTTGCCAAGTCCAACCACGTCGAACTGACCGCGCAGCAGCAGGGCGCAGTACAGGCGGCGCTCAAGAATAAGGTTTCGGTGCTCACGGGCGGTCCCGGCACCGGCAAAACCACGACCTTGCAGATGGTGATCAGCGCGTTGGAAGAACTGGATTTCGAGTTCGCGCTCGCCTCACCTACCGGACGCGCCGCCAAGCGCCTGAGCGAAGCAACGGGCAAACCTGCCAGCACCATTCACCGTCTGCTCGGCTACAGCCCGCAGGAACACGGCTTCGCCAGAGACGAGGACAATCCGCTTGAAATCGACATGCTGATCGTGGACGAAGCCTCGATGATCGACCTCGTGCTGTTCTACGATCTGCTCAAGGCGCTGCGCCCGGAAACCCACCTGATGCTGGTGGGCGACGTGGATCAGCTTCCAAGCGTAGGCGCGGGCAACGTCCTACGCGACGTGATCGACAGCGGGATCGCTCACGTCACACGGCTTGAACTGATCTTCCGACAGAGCGAGGACAGTCACATCGTCGTCAACGCGCACCGCATCAACAACGGCGAAGCGCCCTACCTGAGCAACCAGAGTAAAGACTTCTTCTTCTTCAGCGAAGAAGACCCGGTAGCGGCGGCGGAACTGGTGGTGGATATTGTCAAAAACCGCCTGCCCGCGAAATTCGGCTG
>DATGQJ010000689.1:0-2969 GCA_035304265.1 Oceanobacillus sp. | reverse complement strand
AAAATTCCTACAAAAGAAAAATCTCGGATACGCGCCGGGCAGACATGCAGGTCTGCCCCTACCCACAAACGGATCCTGTAGAAGCGAACCCATGGGTTCGCCCGAACCTGCGTGTGCGCCCAGCTAACCGACGCTCCAGATACGCCCCAGCAACCGCACACGTTCATCCTTCCCACCATAGAAGCCGCATACAATGAAATCAGGCAGAAATGCCCGACATACTACACACTTAAGGGAGGGGATATGTCGTCAGGACGTTGTTGGAAGATTGGCTTTATCTGTTTGGTCGCCTTTATGGGATTACTGCCCACAATGGCGCAGGAGGGCGCTCCGCCGCTGCCGGGTGAAATCGTTATCAGCAACCTTGGCGCACCGCGCGGACTCGCTTTCGACGCGGAGGGGAATTTGCTGGTGGCGGATGCGGGCACCGGCGGTAACGTGGGGTTAACCCTCTCAGGACCGGAAGGGGATGCACCGATCAACGCCGGGTTGACCGGGCGGGTTGTCTCGATTGCGCCGGATGGCACGCCAACCGATCTGATCATCGGGCTGCCAAGTTATGCCTCGCCAATGGAAACGACAGGCTTACACCGCGCTATCCCCAACGGCGACTCGCTGTGGCTGGTTGCTTCCGGTCACGCCACGCAAAATGTTGGCGCGTACTGGACAGACTCGGTGGTCGAACTCGATGCGGAAACGCTGGTGGTCAAGACGGTTATCAATCTGAACAATTTTGAGGCAACCCAAGACCCCGATGGCAGGGGCTACGATACCAACATCACCGACATTGATTGGGGCGCGGACGGGACGCTCTATATCGTGGACGCAGGTGGCAATGCGCTGATCTCGTGGACGCCGGAAGCTGGCTTGGCGCTGGTGACGGCATGGCCCGAAAACTCCGTGCCTACCTCGGTAGAGGTTGCCGACAACGGCGATATTTATGTCGGTTTTCTTGGCGAAGCGCTGGCGTTTGGTGCGGGGAAGATCGAGCATTGGTCGGGTGGTGAACTGGTGGAAACCTTCGATGGGTTGAACACCGTCACCGACATTCTGCTGGACGGCGATACGATCTATGCCGTGCAACTGCTGGAGTTAAGCGATGTCGGACCCGGACCCGGCAGCGTGATTGCGGTCAACGCCGACGGCGTAACCACGATTGCCGAAGGACTGCCAGCCCCCTACGGCATCGCCAGAGGACCGGACGGTGCGTTATACGTCACCATCGGCACGATTGCGCTCGGACCGGGTGTTACGGGTGGCGTCTTGCGGTTGGATGTGTAAAATTCCCCTGATTTTCTCTTGTGCGGGCGTGCGTCGGCACGTCCGCCCGTATTTCGTGAGAACCAATGCGTACCATAATCCCTCTGTTGATTGCTGCTCTATTGATTTCTGCTTGTACACCCACAACTCCACCACCAGCTTCAGATACTAACCCGCCCTCATCGTCGGCAACGATAGGGGACGCCGACAACGGCAGGCAAATCTTTACACAGGGCGTCAACCAATCCCCACCCTGCTCGACCTGTCATTTCGTAGCAAAGGATCAAACCGGGTTCGCTCTGGGTCCAAATCTCGCCGGAATCGGGGAAATTGCCGCAACGCGGGTCGAGGGCATGAGCGCGGAAGAATACCTGCGTCAAAGTATCGCCGATCCGCGCAGTTACATTGTGCCCGGTTATCGGACGGAGATGTACCCTGACTATGCCGAACATTTCAGCGAGCAGGATTTTCAGGATTTGATCGCTTATTTGATGACGCTTGAGGGGTGATAGGGGCATATCGTGCCCCCTGGCTAGTCCATCTCGTTGAGCTTTGCCAGCCGCCCGCGTACCGCCCGGATCAGCTTGCGCGTGCTCATGCGATAATCACGTTCCCGGCGGATGTCTGCCCACTGGTGGCTGCTGAGTACCAGCGGCACCGAGGATCGTTCATCGCCACGCGCCAGCAGCGGGAAGATAGGAATGCCGTAAGCGCTGGCATGTACCAGTTCACGCTCTACCCACGGCGATTTCTTGGAATCTGGCGTCAGGATCACCACCAAGCAACCCGACGACTGAATAGCCGATTCGATTGCCTGTACCCACGAAGGCGTACCGGGGGTCAAATCCTCATCCGTCCAGATGGTGAAGCCCGCCGCCTTCAGATCGGCAAAGAGGCGGCGCATGATACGCGCGTCTTTGCGGCTGTAGCTGAGGAAAATATCGTGCTTTCTTTTCGTCGGCTGCTGCTGCGTCTGTGCCACCGGCGGCGCAAATTCGGGAAGGTCGGGCGGTTCCGGAACTGCATTGTGATAGTTGGTGATTCCGGTCATCACAACATTACCGCCGCTCACGGTGTCAATGCTCTGAATCACCTGCTGCCCAATGTTGACCACGGTGTTTCGCATGACAACCTGCGAAAGCGACTCTGCTGCCTGCTGCACATCCGACCATGCGCTCATGCTGCCACGTGCGCTACTCGCCAGCCCGCGCAAGCCATGCCGGATGAACACCAACTGGGTTTCGGTAAGCGGCTGAGCGCTCTCATCCAGAAACGGCTCCTGTACCAAATGCGTTTCAATGACGTGGACAAGCTGCTCGTAGGCGGCACGCACCTCCGGTTCAGACAGGCGCGACGCGGCTTCGGTCAGGGCTTCAATAATGGGATCGGCGGCAGACATGACAGCCTCCTATAAGACTCTTTTCTCCATTCTAAGGGATCAGTTGAAAGTGGAAAGTTAAAAGTGATGAGTGATGAGTAAAAGAAGTCGTGTCCGCCGCCTGAATTGATAGAAATGGGCGGTTTACCACAAAGGCATATGGCGCGTGCGCCGGATTAATTATTAAACAGCCTCTTCACTTTCCACTCATCACTCGTCACTGATCATTGATCGTGTGGTGAGGTATCCCGGATGATGAGCGTGTCGAAATCCGCCGTCGTATTTTCGTCTACACCCAACGCGATTGAGCCGCCGAGTTTGGCGGAGCCAT
>DATGQJ010000688.1:0-6106 GCA_035304265.1 Oceanobacillus sp. | reverse complement strand
CACGGCGTTCGCCATCTGGCTGGCGACGAAGCGCTGCCAGATCAGGTTGTAGAGCCGGTACTGCTCACTGGTGAGCATATCCTTGATTTGTTCCGGCTCGCGCATGACGCTGGTCGGGCGGATCGCTTCGTGCGCTTCCTGTGCGCCTTTCGCACGGGTTTTGTAGATGGGTGGCTTGGGCGGCAGAAAATCCTTCCCGAAGCGTCCCTGAACGAACTCACGGGCTTCTTTTTGCGCTTCGGGCGAGATGTTGGTGCTGTCGGTGCGCATGTAGGTGATCAAGCCGCCGGAGATTTCGCCTTTGACATCGCCTTCATAGAGCTTCTGGGCGACGGACATGGTTTTCTTGGCAGAGAAACCGAGACGGCGTGATGCTTCCTGCTGCAACGTGCTGGTCGTGAACGGCGCGGAAGGCTTGCGCACCCGTTCGCCGCGTTTGACATCCACCACGACGAACTGGCTGCGTTGCAATACGTCAAGATGAGGCAGCACATCGGCTTCCGATTTGAAATCAACGTCCTTATCGCCGATCTTCATCAGTCGTGCGATGAAGGGATTTGAGTCGGCTTTTCCGTTGCGGCGTTGTTTTGCCAGCCGCGCATCCAGCGTCCAGTATTCCTGCGGCACGAATGCTTCGATTTCGCGTTCCCGATCCACGATCAGCCGGACGGCGATGCTTTGCACCCGCCCCGCCGAGAGGCGATTTCTGACCTTTTCCCAGAGCAATTCCGTGATGTTGTAGCCAACCAGCCGATCCAGAATGCGTCGTGCCTGCTGCGCATTGACCAGATTCATATTGAGGTCGCGCGGGTGGCTGAATGCCTCTTTGATCGCAGGCTCCGTAATTTCATGGAAGACAACCCGCTTGATGGGTTTGTTTTCCATTTCCGCCGCTGCAATCAAGTGCCACGCGATTGCTTCACCTTCACGGTCAGGGTCGGTGGCGAGATAGATCTCTTTTGCGTGCTCGACGGCGGATTTCAGTTCTTTGACGACGCTGCGCTGTTCATTGGGTACGCGGTACTTTGGCGTGAAGTTGTTCTGTACGTCAACCGAAAGCTGAGAGACGAGCAAATCACGCACGTGTCCCTTTGAGGCTTTGACGGTATATCCGCGCCCAAGAAAGCGTCCCACGCTGCGGGCTTTGGCGGGCGATTCGACGATAACGAGCTTGCCTGTGGGCGCTGAAGTACGTTGCGCAGCGGCGGCGGTTCGCTTTTTAGTACGGCGGGTCGTCTTGCCGCGCTTCTTCGCCGCAGTACGAGTTACACGCTCAGGCTTGGCAAGCCCAGCGTGCGCTTCGGTTGCCCCCATGCGAAATAAAGCAGTTCCACACACCGAACACGCGCCGCGCGTTCCCGGCGTGCCGTTGCTGTTGTAGACAGGCTGCGCATTGACCATTGTGCGCTTGGTCTTGCATTTTACACAGTACGCCTGAAATTGTTCACTCATTCGCTGACCTTCGCTAAAGATAAGATTCCCCGTTTTTCGCACGCAGCATATTCACCACCTGCCGGACATCTTGCGTGCGATCTTTATGACACACCATCAATACATCATTGGTATCGACGATGACAATGTTCTCAACACCGATGGTTACAGTTAACTTGTCACTGTAAACCAGTGTGTTTTTCGTGTCAACCACAACTCTGTCTGGGGCACTGCCTTTGAACCCATTGCCCGATTCGTCGAGGTCAAGAATATCGAAGAGGGCGTCCCAGCTTCCCACGTCACTCCAGCCAATATCTACCGGAATAACCGCGACATTTTGTGCGCCTTCCATGATGGCGTAGTCGATGGATACTTTGGGGATTTCTTCCCAGACTTCATCCAGTATGTCTTCATAGGTGGGCGTGTCGATGTGAGGCTTTAGTCGCATCATCATCTCGTAAATGGTCGGTTGCTGGCGCTCGAATTCGCTCAATGCGTCGCTGGCACGCATGATGAACATACCGGAGTTCCAGCTATACTCGCCTGAACGAATGAATCTCACCGCCGTCTGCATATCCGGCTTTTCGGTAAAACCGCGCGAACGGTAACATTTGAATCCGTCGATCTCGCGCAGGAGTTCGCCACGCCGGATGTAGCCAAATGCGGTTGAAGGAAGCGATGCCGAAATCCCCAGCGTCACGATGAAACCGGATTGGGCAACTTCGCGCCCCACCGCCAACACCCGCCGAAAACCGTCCTTATCCGCTATATGATGGTCGGCGGTCAAATATGCCACTGTCGCATCAGGATCGCGTTTCATCACAGTGGTGATGGCGAGCGCGGCTGCCGGACCGTTGTCTTTCCCGTAGGGTTCAGCGATGAAATTTTCAGCCGGAACTTCCGGCGCTTGCAGGCGTAGCGCTTCGACATGCTGCCTGCCTGCTACCACGTAAATATGATCCGGTGGAAACAGCGGCGCAAGGCGTTCCACACTGACGCGGAACATGGACTGCTCCTCGATTAAGGGCAGTAGTTGTTTTGGCGTCTCGGCGCGGCTCATGGGCCACAATCGTGTTCCGCCGCCGCCCGCCATGATGAGCGCATAATAATGTTCCATTACAACATCCTCTTTGGTTGTTGCTTCGTTCAACGATCCATCGTCAAACTGTACTGCATGTGACCAACACTCCTCGCCAGTCCTTTCAGTTCAAGCAGGGTGAGGGTGCTGGTGACCGTTGTGATGGGTAAACCACACATACGTGCGAGATCGTCGATATGAAGCGGCTCAAGACTCAAATAGCCAAGCAGTTTTGTTTCGACTTCGCCCGTCGGCGCGATTCGTTCGGCAACGGTTTTCGTCTGCACGTTGCGATGAGCGATGTCGAGTTCGTCCAGTATATCCTCGACCTTGATAACCAATTTCGCACCATCCTGAATCAAACGGTTGGTGCCCGTGCTTGCAGGACTAAAAATATTGCCCGGAATGGCAAATACCTCACGACCTTGCTCGGCGGCAACCGATGTGGTGATCAACGCGCCGCTGTGTTCCGGTGCTTCGGCGACCAGTACCCCCAGTGACATGCCGCTGATGATACGATTGCGGCGTGGAAAATTGCGTGCTTCCGGCCCTACGCCAATAGGGAACTCACTGACCAACGCCCCACGCGCTACAATTTCGTGCGCCAGTTCGCGGTGGTCGCGCGGGTAAACCTGATCGATGCCGCAACCGAGCACCGCAATCGTGCGTCCGCCCCCTTCCAGTGCGCCGCGATGAGCCGCAGCGTCAATTCCGTGCGCCAGACCGCTGACAATCGTAACGCCATTACGTGCAAGTTGCTTGGCGAGGTGAGAAGCCGCATCACGCCCGTAAGTGGTTGCCTTGCGCGTGCCTACAATGGCGAGCGCAAGTTCATCCTGCGGCAGCAGCGTTCCACGCACGTAAAGCAGGACGGGTGCATCCGGCACTTCCTTCAATAACTGTGGATAATCTTCATCCACGTAAGTACATATCCGTGCGCCAACCCGCTCGACCTTCGCCATTTCAGCGTCGAGATCGATTTGAGCGCGAATTTGCAGCAGATTGGCAGTGGGCGTTTCCTCAAGTCCTGCCTGACGCAGTTGATGTTCACTCGCGTGCCATGCGGTGAATAAGCTGTCAAATCTTTTCAACAGAAGGTGCAGTCGTTTGGGTCCAATTTCCGGCACGAGGCTGAAGCCGAGCCAGTATTTTGTGTCGCTCACGAGGCACACCCACTGATGGAACCGTGTTTTGCTCAGCATACTGAGCACAGACGGGGTGTGTCAAGCGTTATTTTTGCGGAGGAATCAATCCTTCTGGCAGGCGGACGATAACGATTCCTGCGGCGATATTGGTTTCCAATACCGTTTCTTCGGTGACGGGGATCAGCACTTCACCATAGCGCGGACTATCCACAACGTAAACGTCATTCGCGCCCGTTTCGATGACTTCGCTTATTGTGCCGAGCGTTTCGCCTTCTTCGGTGCGCACTTCCAGACCGAGAAGTTCGTAGAGGTAGAATTCGCCCTCTTCCAGAGGTACGGCATGGTCGATGTCAACCATGATCAACTGACCACGCAGGCGATCCGCTTTGTCCCGGTTGTCGATTCCCTTAAGCCGGAGCAAGCCGTAATTCTGGTGCATTCTCATCCCGGCAACCGGATAGGGCTTGAGATTAGGCGATTCGACATCTGCGCCTAGATAAACCGTTGGGAGTTCGGCGATTCGTTCCGGGTAATCGGTGAGGATGCGAATGCGAAGTTCGCCCTGCACCCCATGTGGGCGCAGGACTTCGCCAATGACCAGATAGTCAGGTCGCTTCTCCACTAGACGATCTTGAGAATAATCCGTTTGGATTTGTGATCACTCTCGGCAGTGCGCAGCAGGGCGCGAAGCGCGTTGGCGACGCGCCCGCTTTTGCCGATAATGCGTCCGGTATCCTGAGGAGCAACGTGAAGTTCCAGCACGATTGAATTGCCGGTTTCGCGCTTTCGAACGCGCACCTGCGTTGGGTCATCGACCAAACTTTTCGCAACGTATTCAATCAGACCTTCCATCGTCGCTCCCCTCCGGGTTATTGTTGTTGTTCAGCTTTTTTCATCGTGCCCTTGCCCGGCTCTGGGGAAGGGTAGCGCGTGCGCGGGCTGACCGGCTCGGCGGCTGCCTTCTGCGCTTCGGCTTCTGCAACCAGCGCTTCCAGCGCCTCACCTTTACGCAGGCGCTCGAAGCGTGCCCACGTTCCGGTGCGCTTAAAGACCGTGCGCACGGCTTCACTGGGTTGTGCGCCAACACTCAGCCAATAGAGCGCACGGGCTTCATCGACGACATCGGTGCTGGGCTGTGTGCGTGGGTTGTGATGCCCGATGATCTCGATGAAGTTACCATCGCGCGGGCTGCGCTGATCGGCAACGACAATACGGTAGCTGGGCTGACCCTTGAAACCCACGCGACGAAAACGAATACGAACCATGTTTTTCTCCTGTTGACATTGCGCTCCCATGCGTTTCTGTAAAACGGGGAGCCACTGGCACGAAAACGTGACTCAGTTGCGGTAGCGCAGGGTGGACTGCGCTAGCGCATCAGACCGCGCGGCATTCCCGGTATATTGGGGAAACGCCCTTTGCGAACCTGACTCATGAGTTTCTGCATATCGTTGAACTGCTTGAGAACGTCATTAACGTCTCGGACTTCAACGCCGCTGCCCATTGCAATACGCTTCTTGCGGCTGGCATTGAGCAATTTTGGATTGGTACGCTCGGCGAAGGTCATCGAATTGATGATGGCTTCGACTCGTTTAATCCGCTTTTCTACCTCTTGCTGGTCAATCTGGTCGCGCAGGCGGTTCATGCCGGGGATCATGCTCAGAAGTTGACCAATCGACCCCATATTCTTGACTTTCTGAAGCTGCTCCAGAAAGTCTTGCAGGGTGAACTGATTTTGCATCAGCTTCTTTTGCAGCTTCAGCGCTTCGGCTTCGTCGAAAGCGGCTTCCGCCTTCTCGATAAGCGTCATCACGTCGCCCATGCCAAGAATGCGCTGCGCTAGACGGTCCGGGTGGAATTGCTCAAATCCGTCCAGTTTTTCGCCAGTGGCAAGGAATTTGATGGGCACACCTGTGACCGAGCGCATGGAGAGCGCCGCGCCGCCACGTGCGTCACCGTCCACTTTGGTCAGAATCAACCCGGTGATTCCAAGCCGCTGGTTGAAGCCATCGGCGATGTTGACCGCTTCCTGCCCGGTCATCGAGTCTGCGACGAGGAGAATTTCGACAGGATTTGCCCGCCGTTTGATCTCCTCAAGTTCTTCCATCAGGGCTTCGTTGATTTGTAAACGTCCTGCGGTGTCGATGATGACCGCCGCCGCGTTCGATTCTTTGGCAACTTTCAAGCCCCGCGTCACGATGTCGGGCGGTTTGGCGTTCGTGCCTTCTTCATAGTAGGGCACGTTGATCTGCTTTGCCAGCGTAACCAACTGATCCACCGCTGCCGGACGGTAGGTGTCGGCAGCAATCAGCATCGGTTGGCGACCATCACGACGCAGTTCCAGCGCCAGCTTTGCCGCCGTTGTCGTCTTGCCTGCACCCTGCAAACCCACCAGCATAATGACGTGCGGTTTGGTGCTGCCCGAAAAATTCAGGCGTCCCGGCTCGCCGAGGGT
>DATGQJ010000687.1:0-3275 GCA_035304265.1 Oceanobacillus sp. | reverse complement strand
ATGCGATAGTTGCCGGGCAGAGGAGCCGTCAACGTATAGATGCCGTTGGCGTTGGTCGTGGTCTGTTGGAGCATCAAGGTCTTGGTGCTGTTCCACAGTTGAACCGTGACGTTCGGTAGACCGGGTTCGCCCACATCCTGTCGTCCGTCATGGTCGATGTCGTCCCAGACAAGATTGCCCAGATTGATGGGGACGGGCGTGCGGGTTGGGGTAGGTGTGCGGTAGATGATGATGCCCGCGTCGATATTGGTTATGGAGATGACGTTCGGTCCGATGGAGATGACATCGGTAAAGCCTGCGTTGGTGCCGCTGGGATTGATGTCACTATCCTCGGTGTTGTTTCCATTCGCCTGATCTTTAGGCGAGAAGGCGTCGTTGAACCTGGGCAGCAGCACGCGGATGCGATAGTTGCCGGGCAGAGGAGCCGTCAACGTATAGATGCCGTTGGCGTTGGTCGTGGTCTGTTGGAGCATCAAGGTCTTGGTGCTATTCCACAGTTGAACCGTGACGTTGGGCAAACCGGGTTCGCCTGCGTCTTGCCGTCCGTCATGGTCGATGTCGTCCCACACGAGATTACCCAGATTGATGGGGACGGGCGTGTGGGTTGGCGTTGGCGGAAGCACGAATGTGACCAACGCCGGGTTTACGGTGCCGATCTGAATTTGCTGCTCTGGCAACGATGTTTCGGATGCGGCGCGTAGTTGCAACGTTTGTGAGAGTATCGCAAATACAGCGGCAAGTACGAAAGCAACTGCCAGTACAGCTCGATACCATCGAGAGTTAACCATGCTGCACTCCGATTTTGTGATGAGCTATATGTAATCTCCATCTTAGTTTGAACTGAGCATGTGTCAAATTAAGCGAGGATTTTCAAACGAAAATGTGCCAGATGGAAACCCGTCTGGCACATGCTTGGCGGAACGGATTACTTACTGTAGGTGCGGAACCAGCGGTAGTCGATGTCGGGGAATACTTTATCTCGTTCCCACAGTTCTTCTGCCAGATCGACATCCGGGTTGCCCGATTCGAGGCTTGCCGCCAGCGCGTTGAACCGTTCGAGATGCTGGCTGAAGCGCTGGATAGCATATTCTCGCGCCTGTCCGGTGGTGACGAGGAAGGGCCAGTCGGAACTTTGCAGCAGCAGCGCCTCACGCGCGGCTTGATTGAGCACTGTGAGCGCGTCTTTGGTGGGGTTGGTGTGCTGGTTGGCGAGATTTTCCATGCGTTCTTCGGCTTCGTGGATCGGCGTCCACATCCAGTGCGTTTCGCTGTTATCCCAGACGAAGTGTGTGCCGCCTGCGCCCCATGAGCCTTCGGGGATATTCAACACCTGCTGCGGTGGGTGTTGGGTGATGTGGCGGGTCGCGGTGGTCATTTCCACTTCCGGGTTGTTGGCAAGATGCCGCAGTACCTTGCCCAGCCACGCCACCCCCTCGAACCACCAGTGTCCGAAAAGCTCGGTGTCATAGTTGGCGGAGACCAACCCGAACTGTCCGGTCTCTTGATGATAGCCGTGCAACTGATCCCAGACTAGATGGGCAAAGTGCTCGGCGTGCTGATCGACTTTGTAGGACGCCCAATCGGGATGATACAGGTCTTTTTGAGCGAGATCGACGCCAGCGCCGGTAATGCGCCAGTATTGGATGCCGCTGGTTCCGGCTTTGCGGTGAAACTCACGGTAGTCGAAGTCGCCGGGATAGCCGAACTGCGCACTCCATACCTGCTGACCGACGCGGTTATTGCGCCCGATGACGGCAACGCCGGAATGTTCCTCGCTCGTCGGGTAGTTGGTGGTGTCGCTGACGTAGTAGGGTTGGAAGGTCGTCGCCTGACGCTCCGGCGCGAGCATTTGCGCGGATGCGGGAATGACGTAGCGCCGCTTGATCACACCGTAGGGTCCAATGATGTCGCCGCCCGCCACACCGACAGGCTGACCGCCTGTGATGGTGTGGGTTTCGCTGAAAAAGACTTTCAGGTTGTTTTCGGCAAGGAAGTATTCGAGACCGGGGCGTTTGCGTCCCGTTTCCGTGATATAGGCGGGACGATAAGCGCATTCGGGAAGCCAGATACCCGTTGGGGCGCGTCCGAACATGCGCTTGTAGGATTCGACGCCAGTTTTCAACTGCGCGTTGATGGTGCTGTCATTGCTCATCAGCGGCAGGTAGCCATGCGTGGCGGCGCAGGTGGTGATTTCAATCAAGCCTGCATCTTGCAGCGCCCGGAATGCGCCGATCAAGTCGCGCTTGAAGCGGTTGTCGAAGGCGGCTTTCACGCGCTCGAATTCTTCTTTGTACCAGCCTGCGAGGAAGCGGATTTGCTGGTTTTCCGGTTCGTGTTCCTCAAAATAGGCGATGTCTTTTTTTGCAGCAGCGATCCGGTCTTCGAGATACTGGTCGAGATGATCTTTCACGTCTTCATCGGCAAGCTGTTCCGCCAGAATAGGCGTGATGCCGATGGTGATGCGATAGGGTATGCCTTCTTCTTTCAGATCATAGAGGGTTTCAAGCAGTGGGATATAGGTTTCGATAGCGGCTTCATGTATCCATTCTTCACCATGGGGCCAGCTTCCTGCGAGGCGTGCATAGGGCAGATGACTGTGAAGAACAAAGGTAAAAGCTCCGATTGCACTCACGATAGGTTGACTCCCCGCTGATTCACCCAGACCAATGTAGCGAAGATTGTAACGGTTTGTTGTGCGAGAAGGCAAATCCGAGATCGGCGTATACTAGAACAAAAGCTGCCGGAAGCTAAGAGGAAGACCCATGACCTATTTTGACGAGCGCGAAAAGCAGGCATACATCCTGATGCAGCGGGGCGAATGGCGGGATGCGCTGGCGATCTATGATGCCGTCGTTGCCGATCATCTGGCGACCTATGGCGAGCAGGTGTCTACAGCGTACCGGCAGGGGGATTGGCAGAGTGCCGAAACCTATCTGCGCGAGTCGGTGGATTGGACTGCGCCCGAAGTTGCGGATGGCTTGCGCTATGCAGGGCGGCTGCTGGTGAATATCGGGATGCTGCACCAGAACCTCAGGCAGATTGAGGACTCGCGACGGGCATATTATTTCGCCTTGATGCTGCAACTGCGGCTGTTGGGCGACGATACGCCGGAGGTTGCGGCGACGCTTTTCAACGCGGGACGACTGCTACAAGCGCACGGCGAGGGCGAAGAAGCGTGGGATTATCTGGCGCAATCGCTGGAAATATGGCGGCGTGTGATTGTGGATGAACAGACGGCGCAGTACGTTCCGTTTTTTGCGTCGTGCTTGCATTTG
>DATGQJ010000686.1:0-3148 GCA_035304265.1 Oceanobacillus sp. | reverse complement strand
TTGACGAAGATACCATCGTCGTTGGTGACGGCGGCGACATCGTGAGCGCCTGCGCCAAAGTGCTGAACATCACCCGCCCCGGTCAGTGGCTCGATCCGGGTCCGCTTGGCTGTTTGGGTGTGGGGGTTCCCTTCGCCATCGCCGCCAAGCATCTGTATCCAGAGAAAAAGGTGCTGATTATCAACGGCGACGGCTCATTTGGCTTCAACGGCTTCGAGTTCGATACCGCCCTGCGTTTTGGGTTGCCCGTCGTCAGCATCGTCGGCAACGACGCAGGTTGGGGGCAAATCCGCACCCCGCAGAAAAACATGATCGGCGCAGACCGCGCGGTGGCAACGTCCCTCGCGCCGACTCGCTACGATCAGGTGGTGGTGGCGCTCGGTGGATACGGTGAACACGTTGAAGACCCCGCCGAAATCGTCCCTGCGCTGGAACGCGCCTTCGCCAGTGGCAAAGCGGCTTGCATCAACGTACCGCTAGACGAAGAAGGCATGTCCAAAACCGGGGCGAGTACCCCCTACGTAGTGTGATCGATACGAAACGCGAAAACGCCCCCGTGTGGGGCGTTCAGCAAAGATGAAATTGGGGAATGGTGGTGCGGGGTTAGGCGCCGGAGGACTGGTAATCTGCATAAGCAATAAGTGGCGCGAGGGTAAGCGCCAGCACCAGCAAACCAAGTGCGATCATCTTAAGGCGTTTCATGTGTTCTCCTCTTTTGATTTCGCTTACCAATTAGAAAAATCGGTGTGTGGTTAGACGCCGGAGGCTGTGTAGCCTGCGTATGCAACGAGTGGCGCGAGGGTAGTCGCCAGCACCAACAAACCAAGTGCGATCAACTTGAGGCGTTTCATAGTCTCTCCTCTATTTAAACAGGCTTACAAACTTGCATCTGGGCGATGCATGTATTGAATATCAAAGCCTGTCAGAAAACAATCGCTACAGTGTTATAAATTAGATAGAATATTGTTATATTTTTATGAAAGCTGTTTCTGTCCCTCGTGATAAACCCCTACTGAATGGTATTCATTATATCAAAATCCTTACAACTCAACGTATTTGTTGCAACTATCTTGAGGAAACTGTAATATATGTTTATTACTTTGTTCAAAAGTGACGTGGCGATGGACGATCTCAGCGGGCAGGTTGTGCGGGGGTACTGGCTGCGAGAGCGTATCGGCAAAGGCGCGTTCGGCGCGGTTTATCGCGCTGAAGAGGTTGAACTAAAACGCGAAGTTGCCGTCAAGATCATCCTGCCAGAACTTGCCAGCAAACCGGATTACATTCAAAGCTTCAAAATCGAGGCGGTGACGATTGCTGGATTGGAGCATCCCTACATCGTGCCGCTGTTCCAACACTGGCATGATGAGAAACGTGCCTATCTGGTTATGCGCTATCTACGCAGCGGCAGCCTGCGTAAATTGCTCGAACGCGGTCCGCTGGCGAATGATTTCATCCTGCACATCTTTGACCAGATCGGGCAGGCGCTGGCGTTCGCGCATCAGCGGGGCATCATCCACCGTGATTTGAAACCAGACAACATTCTGCTAGACGAAGAAGGTCACGCCTACCTCTCGGATTTCGGTATCGCCATCGCTGCCAACAGTGTCGAGAATGCCCCTTCGGGTTACGTCGTCGGCACCTTCGCCTATATGTCGCCAGAGCAGGCGATGGGTGACACGCTCACGCCGCAGTCCGACATTTACAGTCTGGGCGTGCTGCTCTACGAACTGCTGACCGGCAAACAGCCTTTTGCCGATACCGAGCCACGCGCGATATTACGCCGTCACGTGCAAGAGCCTCTGCCCAGCCTGCGCGATCTGCGCCCCGACCTTCCGCCCGGTCTGGATGACATCATCCAGCGTGCTACCGCCAAAACACCATCTGACCGCTTTCCGGATGCCGTGAGCATGGCGGCGGCATTGCGCCAGCGATTAGCCTCTGACATTGTGACCCGCGACCTCAGAGCGCGAGTCTACGAACAGGCAGAACTCATTCCCAACCAACCGCTGCGTTTGATCGGGCGTGATGACTTGCTGGCATGGATTCGCCAGTCGCTTGACGAGAAAAAGCGGGTGCTACTCTACGGCTTCGGCGGAATCGGCAAGACCGCGCTGGCAACCACCATCGCCACCGAGCGCCTTAAAAGAGGCAAGGGGCAGGTAATCTGGCTGGAAGTGGGCGCGGATAGTGCCGACGTGATCTTCGAGGCAATTGGGCGCGGCTTCGGTGAAGGGCAGATGATCGCCAGCAAAAGCGGGCAGGATCGCGCCGACGCGGTGCGCGGGCTGCTGGAAGGCAAGTTGGCGCTGCTGGTGCTGGATAACGTCTGGAACGATCAGGCGCTGTTTCAGGTGTTGAAGGCGATACCACAGGATTTGCCTGTGTTGATGACTTCGCGCCACGCGATCCCACTTGAAGGGGAAATGATCGACGTGGGGGCGCTGCCGCCGGATCGTGCGTTGGAACTGCTCAACTACTATTCCGGGCGAACGTTCACCGAATCCGACGATGCGAAGGCGCTGTGCAAGCGGCTTGGCTATCACACCTTCGCGCTGGAAATCGCGGGGAAAATCCTGAAAGTCGAGCGCAACCTGACTCCCGAACGGCTGATCGCCCGAATCGCCGACGCACCCCACAACCTGCGCGTTCCCGGCAGTTTTGCCGATGTGGGGCGAGAAAGCGTCAAGGATTTGCTCGATGCCAGCGTGAATGAACTGAACGAGCGCCAGCGGACGGTGTTCACGGCAATGGGCGGGTTGTTCGCGCCGAAAGCTTCGTTCAAGCTGCTGGCGACGCTGATGGGCAGCAAAGAAGGTGAAGTCGAAACGCTGGTGTCCGATCTTCAACAGCGCGGCTTGGCGGAAGTGATCTATGGCACGGACGACACCCCCGACCATTACCGCCTGCACGACCTCACCCACAGCTACGCCCGCGCTTTGCACCGCGCCGCCAATCCCACTCATCGCGCGGTGATTGCCGCCGTTGAGCAGTACGTAGACGAATTCGTGGACGATTATGACAGGCTCGACTTTGAGCAGAACAACATTCTGGAAGCCGCGCGTATCGCGCAAGAGGAGGGGGACAGCGATGCCTTGATTCACATCATGTCCAAATTGAATGTGGAAGGAAATTACTTCGCCGCGCGGGG
>DATGQJ010000685.1:0-7518 GCA_035304265.1 Oceanobacillus sp. | reverse complement strand
AGAGCGCTCGCTCGAACCTCACCCCCGCCTCGCCTCGCTCGACTCCCCCTCTCCACTGCGTGGAGAGGGGGAGTCGAGCGAGGTTTACACCTTCCCGCAAACCCCGTCTTGATTTTGAAAACTGCATCAAAGCGCCCAAGCCCACTCACCCGCTATTCCTCTTCCTCAAATCTCGGTGGGCTTGCTGGCGGACGGGGATGAACCGGACGCGGTGCTGGCGGTTGATCCCGAAGCGTTTTCAAGGTCGCTTCGTCCACGACCCGACCATTGAACCGTTCATACAGCGCCGGGTTCTCGATGCGATCCACCGCATAGCGCCAGCGCCGATTTCCTGCTTCACGAAGCACCGAACGACACACACTACAACGGATAGTCGTGCGCCCGCGCGGAACGCCCAACATGCGGTCATGGCGCGTTTCGACAATCAATTGCCCACGTCCGCACACCGGACACTGCTCAATCACGAAACCATTGGCATAACGTTCGAGGCTGGCAAGCCCACGCCAGTAGAGTCCGGCATAGCCCACGACCACCAGCAATCCCACCACCCCGACGATCAGTTCAACAGGAATCTGTCCGTCATCTGGTGTTCCTTCAGGCGGCAAAGGTTCCGGCGTCACCACACCTGTGGGCGCAGCCACGCCGATCATATCCGACAACGGTGTCGGTGACGGCGTACTCGTATGTGTTGGCATCTGTGAAGGCGTCGGCGTATCGCTCGGAACCGCCACGATTTCGGTCTGTGCCGCCGTCGCAGTTTGCATCGCATCGACGGTTGCCTGACCGATGGCTACCGCCGTTTCCAGCGCGATTCGCGTTGCCGTAAGCTCCCACGCAGGTGTATCGGTTGGTACGGCAGCGACTTCAGCGGGCGTTTCGCTCGGCGGAATCGGCGTATCCGTTGGGGAGGGTGTAGTGGTCGCAGTCGGCGGTACTACCGTCGGTGTCCATGTCAGTGTCGCCGTGTCAGTTGGGACGGGAGTCGCCGTGTCGGTGGGCGCTTCCGTCGGTGTGGATGATGGCGTATCCGTAGGCTGCTGTGTATCGGTCGGTTCCGAAGTCTCGGTAGGAACGCTCGTATCGGTTGGTACCGCGGCGACTTCAGCGGGCGTTTCGGTAGGTGTTATTTCCGTCGGTGTCTCGGTGGGAGACACCGTGATCGTCGCCGTATCCGTGGGGACGGGCGTCGGCGTGTCAGTAGGTAACGGCGTTTCCGTGTCTGTCGGAGTATCCGAAGGCACGGGCGTGTCCGTCGGTGTCTCGGTAGGAGAAGGTGTGATCGTCGGCGTATCGGTTGGGACGGGAGTCACCGTGTCGGTGGGTGATGGCGTGTTCGTATGAGTCGGAGTCTGTGAAGGCGTCGGCGTGTCGGTAGGCGTGAGCGTACCCGTAAACGTGGGACTTGGCGTGAGTGCCCCCGGATACAGTACCGGCAACGAACGCAAATCATCTACCCAGTAAACCAGCAGGCGTGAAATCCACGCGAACCCATCTTCAAAACGGATAAGAATCCAATTCCCGTCAGAGTCACGCCCTACGGGTTCTACGCCATCACCATCCTGAAGCTCACCAAGAACCGGGTACTGGGTTCCGGGACCCGCGCGAAGATAAGCGCCCTGCGGACCGACATTCACCCAGTTTCCAGTCGGCGTTGGCGTGACAAAGAAGGGGGTCGGCGTTTCGCTTCCGGGCAGTGTTGTCGGGGTCAGATTGCTTTCGTCGATCACAGGCAGCGATTCGACATCCACCGCCCAGTATGCGAGGTCACGGCGTATCCAGCCAAAACCACGTCCATAGGTGATCAGAACCCACGTCGCCGCCGCGTTTCGGCTGCGAGGCTGTACCACGTTGCCAGCGACCAGCCTGCCGACGGGCAAATAAAATTCGCCGGGTCCGCCGCGCACGTAAATGTCGGCACGAACGACGTAACTTCCCACTGGCGTCGCGGTAGGGGTTGGCGTCGGCGTATCCGGCTCCTGCGCCATGACGACTACACTTGAAAACAGGCAGACAATGATCAGAGTTAGGAGACGAATTTTCAAGCGAAAATCCTCTGCTGCGCGACACGGTTTCTCATGTTAGCACGATTAACCGCGTTCCACCACTAGCCTATCGTGAAAGAAGCAGCGGGTTCAACCGCTGTGCCGTTGATCAAAAATCGGGCTGACCAGTTGCCGGATGAAAATGCCACATCCGTCGGCTCTATGTAAAACCAGACGCAGAAATCCGGATCATCTTCACTGATGGAAAAGGGATCACTCCGAACGACAACCTGCCCTTCATAAAGCCACTCCGCCCCCACCTGCGTTCCGGCGGTAGCGTTCAGGATGCGTCCGGTCAGATAAATGCGAGAAGCCCCTGTAGAAAACTGCGTCTGCGTGCCACTCGCGCAGCCATCCGCATCACGCACGCCCGCCGCCGTTTGTACCTGCGTCATCTGATTGAAACTATTCCCCGCCGCCGGAGTACCATCTATACTCGCCGGGACAGGCGTATTGACAGCAAACTCGCCGGGATTGGCATTCATTCCGGGCGTTACCAACCCTGACGTGTCCACCAACTGCTGCGTCGGCGGGTTGATCGCACGAAGGGTCACAGCAAGCTGGCGATTGATGCCCTCGGCATTGGCGACATAGGTCTGCGCCGCGCGTGCCGTCGCCACCACCTCTGTGCCTCGCGCATTCAGCGTTCCTTGAATCTGGGTGCTTTCTTCCACAAATGCGGTTTGTTCCGCCTGCATGGTCGCTCGTGTATCCGCACTGCCGAAAGCGTTGCAAGCGCCCAGACAAATCATCAAGCCGCATAACCCAACACGCCAATACTTCATGCGATAAAGTGCCTCGTCACCTTGCTTTCGTCACTCATCAATGTTAAAATATCCTTATCCGCCCCCATAGCTCAGCGGATAGAGCGTTGCCCTCCGGAGGCAAAGGCGCAGATTCGAGTTCTGCTGGGGGCACAGACCAACAGTATGTTGGTCTTTTTTTATGCCGTATTAACTTTCAAAACCGTTGGGATGTGAGCGATGCCACGTCCACGCCGTCTCGATGATCTGCTCCAGATCGGAATACCGGGGCTGCCAGCCAAGTTCCCGCTTGATCAGCTCATTATCCGCGATCAGCAACGGCAAATCGCCCGGACGACGCGCACCGACAACGGCAGGAATAGGGCATCCGGTCACACGACGGGCGGTTTCAATCACCTCTCGATTTGAATAACCCATCCCGGTACCGAGGTTATATTTGAGACTTTTGCCGTTCGCAAGCGCCTCGAATGCAACCAGATGCGCCGATGCGAGATCGAGCACATGGATGTAATCTCGAATGCATGTACCGTCGGGTGTGTCATAATCGTCGCCGTAGATCACGATTTTCTCACGCTGCCCTAAAGCCGTCTTCAAGACCAGTGGAATCAGATGGGTTTCGGGGTCGTGATCCTCGCCGATGTGTCCATTGGGATGCGCCCCCGCCGCATTGAAATAGCGTAGCGAGCAGAACTTCAGCCCGTAAATCTGATCCATCCAGTGAAGTTGGCGCTCGATCATCGCCTTGCTTTCGCCGTAAGGACTTCCCGGCGCGATCACCTCATCTGCCGGAATGGGAATCTTGCTCGGCTTATCGAACAGCGCCGCGGTGGAAGACAGAATGAACCGCAGAACACCATGCGCGACCATTGCCTCAAGCAAGTTCGCCGCCGCAACCACATTATCGCGCAGATAGAGCCATGGCTTTTCCATGCTCTCCGGCACCATGATGTGAGAGGCGAAGTGAAACACGCCGTCAATGGTGTGCTGCTCGAATACCGCGTTGATTTGATCCTTTGACAGCAAATCACCCTCAATGAACACGGCTTTGGGGTGAACTGCCTGCCGGTGTCCTTTGAAGAGATTGTCGAAGACAACGACGTTGTGCCCCTGCTCAATCAAGAATTCGACGGTGTGGCTGCCGATGTAACCCGCGCCCCCGGTAACCAGAATTGTGCTCATAACTGCTCTCATCTTGATAAAGACAACTCCCGTATTGTAGCGGATAATTTGCTTCTGGTGGGAATTGCAAAGCACCGCCATGATCACTAAAATCGCGCCGTCTTCAAAAGGAAACTGGCATGACCCAACGGCTTTACTACGAGGATTCGTATACGCGCGAATTCACGGCAACGGTTCTGGAACGCCCCACCGTCAACGATCATCCCGCGCTGGTGATTGACCGCACGTACTTCTACCCCACTGGCGGCGGACAGCCTCATGACACGGGCGAAATTGACGGAGCGCAAGTGCTCGACGTATTCACGCGCGAAGGCGATTCGGCTGTCGTTCACGTGCTGGACAAGCCGGTCTCAGCCGATCAAGTCACCTGCCGCGTGAATTGGACGCGCCGCTTCGATCACATGCAGCAGCATACCGGACAGCACATTCTGTCACGAGCTTTCGTCAACGTGGCAGAAGCGCAAACGGTTGGCTTTCACCTCAGCGACGATAGCGTGACCATAGACCTGAATCGTCTGGGACTTGACGATCAAGCGATTGCACAGGTGGAAGATTTGGCGAACCGCATCATCGTTGAAGATCATCCTGTAAGTGTGCGCATCGTCAATCCTGACGACGCCGAAGGCATCCGGATGCGAAAACTGCCCGAACATCTGCACACCAACGGGCTGCGCGTCGTAGACATCGACGGATTTGATGTGACTGCCTGTGGCGGCACACACGTCGCCCGCACGGGCGAAATCGGACTTATCAAGATTCTCCGTTTGGAAAAACGCGGAGACAAGACGCGGGTGGAGTTCCGCTGTGGTGGACGGGCGTTAAGCGACTACCGCCTCAAAAATGCCGTCGTCTATCAACTCACGTCGCTGCTCACCTGTGGCATAGACGAACTGCCGCAGGCAATAACGCGCCTACAGGACAGCCTGAAAACAGCGCAATCGGCGCTCAAAGCAGCAACGCAGCAGCTTCTGGAAGCCGAAGCAACACAACTGCTCGCCAGTGCTGAAGAACGAAACGGAATCAAAATGATAAAGTCGGCATTTCCCAACCGTGATGCAGCAGAGATTCGCACGCTGGCTTCCAAATTGACCCAGACGCCGGGTGTGATCGCCCTGCTTGGCACGACGGGCGAACGCGCCAACCTCGTTTTCGCTCGCAGCGCCGACCTCTCTCACGACATGAACGCGCTGCTCAAACAGGCGCTCGCCCACATTCCAGAAGGGCGCGGCGGCGGTCAAGCAGCAATGGCGCAGGGCGGCGGTAATGCCAATGCAGAGCAACTCGCCGCCGCGCTGGACGAGGCGGAGCGCACCATTGCGGAGGCATAAACTGCGGTTGCCATCTACCAAAAATCTGTCACTATAGTGCGTTATGCGAAACATCACCCCACTTTTCCGCCATGCATGATCGGTTGATTCTTCGGTATCTACGCCGACACTGGCGCTGGGGCGTGCGCGGCGTGATCGCCGTGTGGCTGCTGAATGCGCTGGTTCCCGCTTCGCCTCGCGCATTGTTAGGACCACCGCAGACTGTCGAAACCCAACATCCGCTGGTATGCGTACATACGCGCTTGGTCGAAGAAGTGGACGAATGGAAAATCCAACGCTCGCTGCAACTTGTGCGCGAGATGGGCGCGGATACGATTGTCGAATTCTTCCCATGGGCATACGTGGAACACACGAAGGACGAATACGATTGGTCGAACGTTGACCGCATCATCCGGCACGCCCGTAATCAGGGCATCCACATTATCGCCCGCATGGGGCTTGTACCCTCGTGGGCGCGATCCGATACCGACGATGAGTTCAGCACGCTCAACACCCTGCACGAACGTTCCTACGACGATTTTGCGGAATTTGTGGCTGACTTCGCCGCACGTTATGCAGGCGTGATCGACCACATCATCATCTGGAATGAGCCAAATCTCGCCTTTGAGTGGGGCTACCGTCAGGTCGATCCAGAGGGTTACGTGCGGCTGCTGCAAGCAGTGTATGCGCCCGCCCACGCTGCCAACCCCAACGTCGTGATCCTCGCCGCTCCGCTTGCCCCGACGTTAGAACCGCCGGGAAGCCCCGCAGGACTCAACGACGTGCTCTATCTACAAGCGGTCTACGAAGCAGGCGGCGCGGAATACTTTGATGCGCTTGCCATGCACACCTATGGCTTCACCGAGCCGCCGAATGCCCCTGCTGGTGAAAATGCGCTCAACTTCCGCAGAGCCGAACTGCTGCGCGAAGTGATGGAACGTTATGGCGACGGCGATACCCCTGTATTCATCACCGAAACCGGATGGAACGATAACCCGCGCTGGACAAAAGCCGTCACCCCATCGGAGCGCATTCTCTACACTATCGACGCTTTCCGGCTGGCAGAAGCGGAATGGGATTGGCTGGATAAGCTGTGCCTGTGGGTGTTCCGCTATCCGGTTTCCACCTACAACTATCCCGACAATTTCACGCTCGTGACCCCCGACTTTCAGTTGAAGCCGATTTACTATGCTGTGCAGGCGTATGCACGCGGCTTCCCCACCAGTGAGACACTATGGCTGCCTCCCCCAGTCGAACCGTCTTCGTCGCAATAAGCCTTGCCCTCACGGTATGGCTCTGGGGGCTTGGCGGGACGCTGTTTTTACTGCGTTGGCATTCCGTCGAACGCCCTATCCCGATTCGAGATTTATTCCCATATGGCGAAATGCGCGTTGGCGTCGATGCCAGCTATCCACCGTTCGCCGTCGCGACTGCAACCGACATTTTCGGGTTAGACATTGACCTCGCTCGTGCGCTTGGGCAGGAACTCGACATTCCGGTGCGCTTCGTCAATCTCGGCTTCGACGGTCTGTATGATGCGCTCCGCACCGATCAGGTGGATGTACTGATCTCGGCGCTGCTGGTCGATCCGGCACGTCGGGGTGCGGTCATCTACTCACCGCCCTATTACAACGCGGGACTTGTCCTCGTCACAGATGCAAACAGCATCATAGAGAATATGCGCGATTTACCCGGTCACCGCCTCGCCCTCGAATTCGGATCGCAGGCACAAACCGAGGCTGAACGCTGGTTACGGCGGATACACGCTTTCGACATCCTCCCTTATGAACTGCCCGAATACGCGCTGGATGCTGCACGTCTTGGCGAAGCAGATGCCGCGCTTACCGATAGAATTACCGCGAGTTTCTATTTGCAGCAGCATCCCAATTGGGATGCACGACTCACGCAAGTGACCAACGTGCCGTTTGCCATCGCCACCCGCGCAGACCGCCCGGACCGCGCCGCTGCGATTAACCACGCCCTTGAAACGTTGATCGCCGAGGGCATTCTGGCGGAAATCATCGCCCGCTACCTTTGATTCTGGCTATCCACATCCTACGGCTAGACAGGCTCATGCGGGAAAGCTATACTCACGCTCATGCACATCGGCATCGACGCCCGTCTGACCTACTACCGCACCGGCGGAATCAGCACCTATATCGTGCGGTTGATCGAAGCACTTTCCCGCCTCGATACCCAGAATCGTTATACCATCTTTCAAAGGCG
>DATGQJ010000684.1:0-4920 GCA_035304265.1 Oceanobacillus sp. | reverse complement strand
CGGGCATCACAATGACTCGGATTCGCCCGAATCACGGTTAATTGGTGGGACAGTAACGGAACGTCCCGATCTGGTGGCACGGGCGAACCCCGCGACCTATGCATCTAAGACCAGCGCCCCGATGCTGCTCTTTCACGGCGATCACGATTTCGGCGTTCCCAAGATTCTGAGCGAACTGCTGCACGATGCGTTGGTGAAGGCGGGCGCGGACTCCACCCTGTATATCATCGAGGGCGCAGATCACGGTATGGGTGGGATGGACGACGCGGCGATTCAGAATATGGTGACGATGGCGTGTGAATTCTTTGACCGGCACTTGCGGCGTTAGGCTTCCAAGATGGTGTTCAATTGATCCACCAGCGCCCGGTTCGGAAATGCTTCCGCAGCCGCACGCAGGTCTTCGATCTCGAAGAAATAGCCTTTTTGACTGGCAAAGGCGCGTAGTTCGTCGGCGTTGGCGGGGGCTGAAATGTAGAGTTGATCCCTGACTTCGCCCTGAGTATCCAGCAGTTCCAGAAATTCACGAGCCATGATTGACGACATCTTCACCTCCTCATTCATCCTGCATTGTGTATTATAGAGGCTCGTAATTTGATTTGAAATGCGCAAATTGAATTGACCCGTTCGCCAACCCTGTCCTATGATGGAAAGTATCCGTAAAGTTTAGATTGAATCTGCTTATGGCAACCGATTTTGAACGCATCCGCGAGGCGTTGAATGCGGGTGATAAGGCGACGGCGCGTGCCCTGCTCCCGCCCTTGATCAAAACCCGCCCTACCGCCGATTTATGGGTGATGGCGGCGCGTGCCTGCGAAACCAGAGAGGACGCGATCAAGTGTTTGCGCAAGGCGCTGGAACTTGACCCCTATCACAACCGCGCGAATACGCTGCTCCTCAAAATCGAAAGCATGAACGCGCCCACTGCGGCGGATTGGGAACGCCTGACCACGCCCGTAACCTCCCCGATAGTGGAAAAGCAGATCAAGCGCAAACGCAAGATGACAACGTGGCGCTGGATCACGCTCATCAGTTTCCTGTTGTTGGGAAGCGCCTGCTCGTTGTTCACGCTCAACATGGTCGGCTTGATCAAAGGCGTGTTCACAACCGCTACGATTCTCACAGGGGGACCAACGCCGGTTGCCGCAATCGAGGGTATCCCCCTTTCGCAGATACAGAATGCCCCCGCCGTTGTGCCTTCATCCCACCGGGAAGAGATTGGACAGCGCAGCAACGAAGAGGATCGCGCTATCCGAACCACCACAGGCGGGCAAGATACCGACGTGCTGGAACATGGCTATCTGCACGAATATACCTTTGAAGCAACTAGAGGGGCGGAATACGCGATCTACATCCAGTTTCTATCGTTTGCCGCCAATCGCGTCAGCCGGAACGTGGTGGTTTTACGCCCGGATGGAACCGATGCAGGCACGGACTGCCAGCGTGGGCAAATTCTGGAAGGCGATAACAACATCACCCTGATCTGTCATATCGACATGGCAGGAACGTGGAGCGTGCGTATCCTAGGACGCGACGGTGAAAGTGTGGGTGTATACTTCATTGGCATAGAGCGAATGCAGAGGTCATAGATATGCGCGATGTGGTGGATTTAACTGAATTCGCCCGTCATGGCAAGCTAGATGCCTACGAGCTAACCGATGAGGAACTGGCGCGACTGCTGGAGTTGTGGCGCTGGACGGCGTGGACGCATCGGAATACGCCGTCTGGACCTGACCACGACATTCTGGATGAGGCACACCATCTACAGCGCCAGCTTGCCCGCGAGAACAACATGGAACTGGAATACAACACGGCGCTGCTGCTCAAGCAGGAACTTGAGCCGTTGATGCACCTGCGTGTCTTGCTCGACGTTCCCAAAGCGCTGCGCTATTTCCTGCGCCCGCGCGGGATAGTGGCATTCTTTCGGGCGCTCATGCAAGCGCGGCGCTACCATACCATCGTTCCGGTTCGTGACCGCGAACGCGGCGGGGTCGGTTATCCTCGCATTCGGCTGGAAAAGTATCATGGACGTGCGCCCGACCTGCTCAAGCGGCGCTACTGGCGGCAGTTAAGTCCATACTCCTTTGAAGAACGCAAAAAGATGGATTACTGGTGGTGATCACCCATCACTGCCTTGTGTGAGGCATGGCATGAGTTTTTCAAAGACCTTCCCAATGTCGAAATTGTGAATGGTCGTTTTGAAAAGCTGCCGGAATTCGATTGTATGGTGAGTGCCGCAAACTCATTCGGATTGATGGGACGGCGGGGTAGATGGCGCGATTACCCGATTTTTCGGCAACCAGTTGATGGACAGGGTACAGAAACGCATTCTTGAAGATTTTCTGGGTGAGCAACCTGTGGGGACTTCGATGATTGTTGAAACCAATCATCCGAAGCATCCCTTTCTTGCGCATACACCAACCATGCGTGTTCCTATGGCGATTTCACGAACGGATAATGTGTACCGGGCAATGTGGGCAATGCTGCTGGCGGTGCGCCAGCATAATCAGATTTCGGAGCGAAAGATAAACATCGTTGCTTGCCCCGGATTGGGCACGGCAACCGGACGAGTGCCTTTCCGCCAAGCTGCCAAACAGATGGCAATGGCTTACCGCAATTTTCTCAATCCACCGTCGCGCATTGACTGGCACTACGCCAATGAACGACAATTGCAAATTCGCTATGGCGGCGATGACGGATTTCAATTCCCACCGGAAAAGGCTTAATGACGCTCACAATCCATACCATCACCTCGCCTGACGAGTGGAATACTACACTCCGCGCCCTGCCTTACGCTCACGTCCTGCAAACGTGGGAATGGGGCGAGTTCAAGCGTGAAACGACAGGCTGGCAGCCGATCCGCCTCGCCTTCAAACAGGATGGCGAAATTGTGGGGATGGCATCCGTCGGCGTGCGCAGCGTGGGACCGTTCAAAGTGATGTATGCGCCGAAAGGACCCTCGCTCGACTATGAAGATACCGCGCTGGCTTCCGCAGTCCTCGATCACCTACAGCGCCTCGCCCGACAGCACAAAGCCATCTGGCTCAAGATCGACCCCGACGTGATCGCGGCGACGGGCGTTCCCGGTGAACCCGACGATACGCCAAATCCGACAGGGCAGGCATTGACCCGCGAATTGCAGTCACGGGGCTGGCGCTTCTCCGCCGATCAGGTACAGTTTCGTAACACCATCACCATCGACGTAACCCAGAGTGAAGAGGCTTTGCTGGCAGGGATGAGTCAGAGTACCCGCCGCAAAGTGCGCATTGCCGAGCGTGAAGGCGTGGTTGTGCGACCCGGCACGCTCGACGATTTGCCCACGCTTTACGACCTTTACCGCGTGACGGGCGAACGCGACGGCTTCCTCATTCGTCCGGCGGAATACTATCAATATGAATGGCGCTATTTGATGGATGCGGGTCTGGCGCAGCCGTTGATCGCCGAGCACGACGGCAAGGCAATCGCTCACGTGATCCTGTTTCACTTCGGGCGCAAATGCTGGTATTTCTACGGCGCATCCGCAAACGAACACCGCGACAAAATGCCCAACTACCTGCTTCAGTGGGAAGCCATACGCTGGGCGAAAGCGAACGGCTACAGCATCTACGATATGTGGGGTGCGCCTGACGAATTCAACGAGCAGGATGGCATGTGGGGCGTTTACCAGTTCAAGCGCGGCTTTCGCGGGACGGTTGTGCGTCACATCGGTGCGTGGGATTATGCCCCGAACGCCTTGATGTATCGCGCTTACACCCAGTTCCTGCCGCGCATCCTCAACCTGATGCGCAGACGAGCCTGATTTATGCGCCGTCCTCAAGGCGGAAAGTCACCCGGCTGATCGGCGTCAACATCGAGATACGCGCCGCACGACGAACCGTACCACTGGCGTAAATCCCATCCCATTCAAAGCTGGCAATCACCGGATAGTGTTGCTGCTCTTTTGCCTGTCCGAACAGCGCCACCATATCGCCGTAGCGCAGCCGAACGCCAAACGTCACCCGCTGAATGACGCCATCTCTTCCATTGATGCTGATCCATTCGATCAGGTCGTGGTCGGGAAGGTGCATACAATACGAGAGGCTACTTTCTATCGACGGATAGTTGTACCTGTACTCGCATTCGATGTCACTAATGGAGTCTATCGGTGCGCCGGGGATGAGACGAGCAAATTCTGCAAACGGATTGGTTGGAGGGAGGTCGGGCAAGAATGCGCCTGCGCCGACAGCGAGGATTTGTGCCATTGTGAACAGGGCGATACCCGCCACAACGGACACTTGAACAAGATGCAGTACACGGCTCATGAGTTTATCGCTTCATCTCTAACCTCTTTCGACTACCAACAACGCCAGTAAGTGAGAAATGTATTGTCTTACATTCTAACGACAACCCGGATTCGCATAATGGCAAAATAAAATGAATTCCGCCCGATTTCTTAATCCATCCGTGTGAATGCGCATTGGTTTGGCACATGGCGCTATCCTCCCATGTCGAATCTGCACAGGTGTGGTATCGTCTTGCGTTGTGTACAAACTCTAGAGGGTGTCTGAAAATTCACACGAAAGAAAACCTGAATTTTCAGATACGCGCAGGGCAGACACGCAGGTCTGCCCCTACCAACAAACGGGTCTTGTAGGGGCGCCCCTACGTGTGCGCCCGACGGGAACTCTATGGAAGAAAATCCGAATTTTCAGATAGGCTCTACTAGTGGAAAACACCCTTCTGAAAAATGAAAGCCCAACGTCTTCACCAACCAGCACCGATTACGACCAATCCGCTTCGGCTTGAGGATGTGCCACTGCCAAAGACTGGCGACCACGATTTGCTGGTCAGGGTGCGTGCCTGCGGCGTTTGTCATACCGACTTGCACGCCTGTGAGGGCGAACTCCCCAACCCGAAACTGCCCCTCGTGCCCGGTCATCAGGT
>DATGQJ010000683.1:0-8347 GCA_035304265.1 Oceanobacillus sp. | reverse complement strand
ATTCCGAACAGTCCAGAGTTCTGATTTTCCTCGATGACGAGATAGCCCCGATGCGCCAGATCGATCACTGTGGACATGATGTCGCGCAGATCGACGCGCTCATCCAGCAGCGCACCGACGACTGCCGGACGCAGTTGCGACGGCGGTTCGGTCAAAAATGTCGGTACGGGACCTACCTTTGGATCTCGCCCTTTGGTTTGCCAGCGCGTGAAAATGAACAGCGATCCACCCAGACCAATCGCCAATGACAGGATAATTGACAGGATGGTGATGATCGGCTGCACATTTTCCTCGAACGCCCGCCGCTGGTCAAAGTCCGCTTGCCATGCCGCCGCACGAGCATTCGGATCGTGCGGATACTGCACGCGGATGCTGAAGCTCTCATTTCCACCGATCTCGCGGGTTGCCCTCGCTACGACGGTGGTGCCGTTCACCTCGATCTCACTTGGTGCGCCATAGGTCACAACCGGATCGACGCCTTCACGAGGCGCAAATCCCGATGGCAACCGCACGGTAATGGTGCTGCTACCGATGGAAAATCCGTAGTGCTCCTCTGGAATCGCATCCCACCAGAGTTGATCACCACCTTCATAGATACGCAGTGCGCCGATCACGTCGTAGTGCAGTTCAATTTGTCGCGAGCCATTATTCACAGGCTCAAGGAAGTAGTAGGTAATCGAAAGTTCTCCACCGCTGCGAGACGCGCAGAACGTCCCCGCTTGCTGCCCCGAACACGAACTCCGCAGGGGCTTGCCCCCATCGAATACCTGAATATTGCGAATATCCTCTAGATTCCGATAGGGGATCACAGCAGAGCCAAAGGTGAACCTACCGGAAAAGTTCACGTCATAAATTTCTCTCACCGTGAACTGATTGTTGGTAGTATCGACGTTGTCGATCTCTACGTCCCAGCGTCGCCAGAACACCGAGCGAGCTTGCGCCGCCAGAGGTATATGGGTCGCCAGCAGCCCCAGTGCTACCAACACTACAACGACTATTCGCCGCATAGGAATCCCCCACATTTGCTCGTACTACATCTCTTTCAGTATACAGTGCCTGAACGACGAGGGGACACCCCATTACGTAGGGTTGGAGAAATTGTATTTGCTCCTCCCAGCCTCGTCTGATCGATTTTCTTCCTGCCCGTAGAGTACGTAGCGTCGAACGTCGAAATGGGATGGGATTTCGTAGCGCGATTCAAGTACCTGTGCTCGCCGAATTCGGCTCAGTTGAAACGCCCGCACCTTCTTTGTGAGACTGTCATATCCGATCACATAGATACCACCGGGGAATTTTGGCTCGATCAAGTAGGTCGAAACCTCACGCTTACGAACCTTTGACCCGTCGCGTGACTCGTACCAGATTTTCACCTTCTTCATGTCGCCCCACGCACGAGCAAGCGTGTCCAACGCTTCTACAGATATGTCAGGCAGCTTGTTCCGCTGGGCAATCTCAATCAAACGATTGGCGTGAGCGCGAACAGGTTGTGGAAGTGATCGACTCAGCTTTTGCAGTGCCGTGACCAGATGCGGAGACATACCTTGCCGCGACATTGCTGAGGCACAGAGTAACAGCGCCATCAATTCGTCATAATTCAACCGCACATTGGCGAGATAGTGTTCCCGATCCAGATAAAATCGACCATCCTTCTGATAAATCGAGACGCCGATTTCATTCAACAACGACAAATCGCGGTATACCGTGCGTCTGTCCACACCGCAGGCTTCCGCCAGTTCTACCGCACGCATCCCCGATTTACTGTGGAAAAGTAATTGCTCGATAGCGACGAGCCGTTCGGTTCGATACATGAGCCGCGTCGTCATCTAGTAATCCCCCTGTGATTTCAAAAGGCAGTATATAGCAGGATTACTTTTCGCGCCTGCAAGGGGAACCCGTGTGGGAAACCTTTGGATGAGTCAGGTTACGTCAACAACGAACCCAGGTCGTTGGCGACACATTCGAGAATGGGCGTGTGGGAATATACATCGCCAGCGATGAAGGCATCGCTGACGTAGGTCTGATTAGCCGCCAAAACGCGCCTGAAATACGGCGATATACAACGGGATCAGACACGCCACAGCGAAAAACGCCAGCACCGCCAGTGCAATTGTCACCAGATCGAGGGTTGGCGGGGTTTCGCGCTGGCTGCGATCTTGCAGCGGTTGCGAATAATACGCCCCGGTATTGCCGGTCATCTGCTGCGGGTAATACTGCTGGCTCTGGTAGGGCTGCTGTGGTTCCTGATAACCCGGAGATCGGTTATAGGGAACGGGCTGCGGTGCATTTGGCGCAAGGTCATAGCGCTGGGTCGGCAACGGATCTACGCCCTGCGGAAGGGGTTGCTGGGGCTGTGGAGGTGGCACAGGCGGCGAAACGGTCTGCCATGGTGAAGACTGCGCGGATGGCTGTGACACTGAAATGCTGGAAGAATCCCTTCGCTCACGATAGCTGCTCAGAATATGCCCAAGTTGATCCGCCATCCGGTAGCGGGCGGCGGGTTCTTTGCTCATGATCTTGTAGACGATCTGCGCAATCGGATCGGGAACCGTTGGGTTGAACTCCGTCACCAACGGCACGCGGTCACGGATGTGCGCCAGCGCCAATTCCTGCTGGTTCGCGCCGGAATAGGGCAACCGTCCGGTCAACATCTCGAACATCAAAATGCCGATTGAATAGACATCAGAGGCAGGCGTCGGCTTCTCTCCCCTTGCCTGTTCGGGCGCGAAGTAATGCGGGCTTCCCCACACCACCGACTGCTTCTCTCCCGGCTGTACATCGGTGAGTGCCTGCGCGATGCCGAAGTCCGTCACTTTGACCGTGTCATCGCGGGTGACGAGGATATTCTGCGGCTTCACGTCGGCGTGTACCAGACCCGCGCGATGCGCAAATCCAATCCCAGCACAGATTTGCACGGCAAGATTGAGCGCTCGTTCGACAGGAAGCGCCCCCTCCGCCTTGATGATTTTCTTGAGGTCCTGTCCTTCGATGAATTCCATCACAATGTAGTGCGTGGGTCCATCACTACCCACGTCATGCACGGTGACGATGTTCGGATGCGTCAGATTGGCGACACTGCGTGCCTCATTTCGGAAACGCGCGAGAAACGCCGGATCGCTGGTCAGGCTTGGACGCAGAATCTTCACCGCGACAGTACGCCCAAGCGCCTGATCGGTTGCTTTGTATATCACCGCCATGCCGCCGGAACCCTGCTGGGCGACCAGTCGATAACGGTTGTTGAGTACGGTTTCGTTAGTCATCGCAATCTCTCAAGGACGCATCATCGGATCGAACAGGCGTCGATATTCTAACAGTGCGCTGCGATCCGTCATACTGGCAATATAGTCCGCCACCACCCGGTGAAGGTCGCGCCGTTCTAATTCTTCCTGACACTCTTTTGGCAACTGGCGCGGGTCGTCTGCGAAGGAACGGAACATTTCTTCCACAAATCGCTCGGCGCGTTTTTGCATCCGCACGACTCGATAATTGGTATACATATTCTCGTAGAGAAACTTCTTGAGCGCCTTATTCATCGCCCCCACCCTCTCGCCATATCCCACGAGATTTTCAGGGTGGTATTGAATATCCTTCGCGGATTTCGGCTGAACACGCTCAAGATTTGCCTGTGTTGTCTTCAAAACATCATCCACCAGCAGCCCGATTAACTCACGGATAAAAGCGTGACGAGTGAGTTCGTCGATTTGCCAGCCTTTCCAACCAAGCCGACTGCACAACTCACGCCAGATTTCCAGTTCCTGCAATTCCTGTGGCGTGAACAACCCCGCGTTAAGCCCATCGTCAAGATCATGTGCGTTGTACGCCAGTTCATCGGTGATGTTGGCGATCTGCGCCTCAAGACTACCCCGCATTTTCGGGTCAAGCCCCGCAGCCCAGCTTAAGTCGTAATCGGTTTCGTGTTTGGCGATGCCGTACAGGGTTTCGCGGGTCAGATTGAGTCCCGCCCACTGCGCGTAACGGCGTTCCAATTCGGTCACAACCCGGTAGCTCTGGTGATTGTGATTGAAGCCGCCGTAATCCGCCATCAGCATGTCCAGAGCACGTTCGCCAGCGTGACCAAACGGTGGATGTCCCAGATCGTGCGCGAGACAGATCGTTTCTACTAAATCCTCATTCGCGCCGAGCGCACGGGCAATCGTGCGTCCGATTTGTGCTACTTCCAGCGTATGGGTCAGGCGGGTTCGGTAGTAATCGCCCTCGTCGTTGACGAAGACCTGCGTTTTGTATTCCAGCCTGCGAAATGCGGCTGAATGGACAATACGATCCCGATCCCGCTGGAACGCCGTTCGGTAGCGCGGTTCCGCTTCTTCGTGAGCGCGTCCTTCGCTATCACGGCTTAATTGAGCATACGGCGCAAGCTGCGCCGCCTCAAGCTCTTCTAGTCGCTCTCGATCCAGATACATATAATCACCACCTCTCAGGCGGACATCCCTATTGTACCTGAAAACCGTACATAACACCGCCGCGTCGCTAGAGTTTCACCGATGTTATGTTATAATCGCAAAATCGTCACAAAATCGGCGCGGGAGGTAATATGGATATTAATCAGGCTGCGCGGATGATTGAATGGCTAGATGAAGAACGTCGCCGAGACAAGGCGACGATTGCGACTTTACAGGAACGACTGGCGCAACAGCAGGACCTTGTCGATACGCTACTGAAACGTATTAACACGATTGAATCCGATCAGACGGTGCTGCGCAATCAGGTTGTCCCCGCCGGACGCGATAGTGAACTCATTGACCAGCTACGCAAAGAAATGCGCGATATGCTGGAAGCGGTTGAGGCAAAACGTCTCACCGCTGAGCGCGAGGCGGAACGCCGTGCGGAACTAGCGCGTGAAGCCGTGGTGCGCCCTGTCCGTGATCTGACCGACAAGATCGGGAAGCTCGAAAAAACAACCACTGAGCTTCCCGCGATCACGGTTGAAAAAGAGCGGCTTGCCAGCACCGTCGCTTCGCTTCAACAGCGTGTTGACGACCTGTTCAAACGGCTCGAAGAACCGGAGCGCCGCCTTGCCTTTCTCGAAGAACAGCGCCGCCAGGACGCACGCCGCCTTTCTGAACTGGAGTCCGAGACTCCTGAAGTTCGCAAACAGATTGACAGCATTAAGCCAAAAATCACGCTGTTGGAAGATCTTTCTTTGCGTAACGAGCGCAAAATTCAGGAAATCCAGAATGGTGATCGTGATCGCCGCGAGCAAATTCAGCAGTTTATCGACCAACAGCAGCTACTGCTTCAGCAGCGTGACCAGCAGGTCGAAGACCTGTTGCGCCGCTTCGCGGAATTCGACGATGTGATGCAGGCGAACGTCGAGCGTTTTGAAACGTGGGCAGAGGCTTACCGAGACATGCGCCGCATCATCGACGATTTCGAGCGCATCGGGGACAGGCTCGAACGACGCATCAACGAAGTGGCGGAGATGCAACGTTTGAGCGAAGAGCGCTTCCGGCAGGAATGGAACGACTGGCGCAGCGATGATCAGAAACGCTGGAAGCAGTTTACCCTTTCCAATGACGAAGTATGGCGCTTGCACGATAAAGAATTCGAGCGATTTGTCAAGCAAGTCAACGAAATGGAAGAGTTATTCGCGCCCTTGCAGGACAGCATCAATCGCATGTGGGAACTCGAACGCGAACGGGCGCAGATGTACCGCGAACGCTATCAGGCGATGATCATGGAATTCGATACCGCCCCCACACTACCAGCGCCGCCTAAGAATGGCACAGCAACAAATGGCAACGGTGCTTAACAAAAAGACCCCGCATTGGGGTCTTTTTCATGGATTAGCCTTCAACATGTTCGGCAGGCAACTCGCCCACTTGTATTCGGTAGATATTTGCTCCAAGCGCCTGTAGCTTTTCTTCCACGCGCTCATAACCCTTGTCGATCTGCTGGATATTCGAGATTCGCGTCTCGCCTTTTGCTGCCAGCGCCGCCAACACGAGTGCCATACCCGCGCGAATGTCCGGGCTGGAAATGTTCGGTACGCCCTTCAATGCCGTCGGTCCCTGCACCAGCGCACGATGCGGATCACACAGGGTAATACGCGCCCCCATTTGCACCAGTCTATCGGTGAAAAAGAAGCGACTTTCGTACATCCAATCGTGAAACAATACCGTTCCCGCGCTTTGCGTCGATATGGTGAGCGCGATACTCATCAAATCCGGCGGAAAGGCGGGCCACGGCTGCGCCTTGATGATGGGGATGCGATTGCCGAGATCAGGCACGACGGTCAGCGATTGATGAGAGGGCACAAAAATGTCCTGCCCGCGCACCTCCCAGCGAACCCCTAACCGTTCATAAACCAACGCAATCATGTCGAGATGTTCCGGGTCGGCGTTCTGGATGGTGATCTCGCCGCCCGTCATCGCTGCCGCGCCGATGAAACTGCCCACTTCCATGTAATCCGCGCCGACGCGAGCTTCCCCACCATGCAGCCTCTCGACGCCCGTAATCACCAGACGATTCGAGCCGATGCCTTCAATCTGTGCGCCAAGCGAATTCAACATTTGACACAGATTTTGCACATGAGGTTCACTGGCAGCGTTGCGCAGCGTGGTTGTGCCTTTCGCCAGCACCGCCGCCATAACCGCGTTTTCTGTCGCGGTCACACTCGCTTCTGTGAGCAGAATGTCTGCTCCACGCAGCGCATCCACCTTCATGTCGAACGCCGCACCGTTGTAATCGACTTTTACGCCGAGCTTGCGCAGCGCCAGAACATGCTGATCCAGCCGTCGCTCGCCGATCTTGTCGCCACCCGGCACCGGCAGCACCACAGCACCGCAGCGTCCAAGCATCGGTCCAGCAAGCACAATACTGGATCGCAGCATCACCGCCAGTTTCGCATCGATCATCGTCGAGCGAACTTCTTTCGCATGGACTCGCAGCGTCCCCGGCGCGAGCCAGTCGATTTCCACCCCAAGTTTGCGCATGATCTCGATCAGCGTGCGCACGTCGCCGATGTCGGGCATGTTGTGTAAAACCACTGGCTCGTCGGTCAGTAAACAAGCGGGCAGCATCTTACAGGCGGCGTTTTTATTGCCACCAGCAGCAATGGTTCCGACGAGTGGATGCCCACCTTCAATGATGAACTGCTGCATGTCGCTTTACCCCACCCTCACCGTTACTTCATCACCAATTGAAACGTCCAGCCAAGCCCCCGCATTTCCCTGATTGACCGCGATTTCCAGATAACCGTTACTCCCGATCATCGCCAGCAGTTCCCCGCGCCCTACTTCGCTGTAGGTGCGCTGAATTCCCAGAATGGTATGTCCGGCAATATACACCACCGTTTCTGATGCCGGAATCGGCACAGTGGCAACGTTCTCGCCGAAGCGCGGCGCTAAGGTGAGGCGTTCTGGCGCAACCCAATGCATCTGTCCAATGCTGGTGACGATGTTGCCAAAATGGTCGATATGCACCACTTCGCCTGTAATCTGTTTCCCCTCAACCCTGAGCATCGGGCTTGGCAGCATCATCAAATCGTCTAATGTCTCGCCAAATGCATCAAGCGGAACCCCTGCCACGAGGTGCGCCGCAGCAGGCGCGAAAATATCCCGCCCATGAAACGTATGACTGGTATCCGCCAACTGATATTCTGAATTGGTGAGGGCAACAGCGTGATACTCCCCCAATTCGGCAAGGGTATAACTCAACACGCCGTTATCGGGCGCGACGAATGCATACCCCCCTGCCATTGCGCCCACCGGGCGACGTTCGCTGCCGACCCCCGGATCAACCACGACGACAAAAATCGTTCCGGTAGGGAAATAGCGATAGCTGTTCATCAGCGTAAATGCAGCCTGTCGAACGTTTTGTGGCTGCGTTGCATGGGTGATGTCTACGATCCGCACATCGGGAGCGATTCTGTAAATCACGCCTTTCATCACCCCGACGTATGAATCGACGGTACCAAAATCTGTAAGCAGCCCGATCATGAAATTCCTCACCCATTGCGTTGACAAGTGATCGTGGGCTGATTATACTGGAACTCAATCAGAGGCAACAAAATGCGATTCCAACACCATCATCATTACCATATAGAAACCCCAGTGTTGGCATGAGACCGTCACTCTCTTGAGTTTTGCCCGTCAGTCCCCGCGCCAACGCGGGGATTTTTCTTTTATGTACGAGGTGCAACCATGTTAGCAGTCATCGACTACGGCGCGGGCAATTTACGAAGTGTGCTTCACGCGCTGAATTTCCTCGGTGCGGATAACGTGCGGGTGGTGCGCACATCCCACGATCTGCGAGGGGCAAAAAAGATCATCCTGCCCGGAGTAGGCGCATTCGGCGCAGGGATGCAGAAGCTCGACGAGCAAAACCTCAT
>DATGQJ010000682.1:0-2258 GCA_035304265.1 Oceanobacillus sp. | reverse complement strand
CAAGCAAGATAGTTTGAACTGCCAGAGGCTAGGCAATAATTTTGTGCTTTGTCCGAAAACTGCTGATAGTCGCTTGTTTACTCATCCAGATTAATATAAGACCTGAAACTATCAGGAAAGACATCTGTGCGAAGGGGATAGCGCTCGTCTATTTTCGCAAGTAGGTGCCAAGTAAAACGTACTATTTTTCTTGGCAACTCATCGCGCTCTTCTAGGCTTAACTTGAGTATGTCGTCTTTTCGCCTTGAGAATCTGAATCGAAGTTGAATAACTTCCAGAGAGATATCTATCGCTGTAAATCCGACGAAAAAGCTACCTTTTGCGGCATTGCTCTGAGCAACTGTCGAAATTATCTGTAAGACATGACTTAAATTTGATGGAGCCAATAACTCTTCAAATTTGACACCTGCCACAACATCAAAGTAATCATCTGAAACATCAACGAAGTCATATCCAGTCATTTTCAGTGTCCCAAAACATGGTAGGCAAGGTCATTCTTTTCTCTGTCCGAGGGTCGCAAGAATTACGCCGACGATGATGGCGGCGCTGCCGAAGATTTGCCCGCTGGTGGGCACTTCCTGAAGGACGATGAAGGCGGCTATCGCGCTGGCAACCGGCTCCATTTGTGTGGCGATGCTGACGAAGGTTGCAGGCACATAGCGCAGGGCATAATTGAACGAGGTATGTCCGATTAACTGCGGGACAAGCGCCAGCAGCACGATCATGAGGTAGCCGGATGTGGGGAAGCCTGTAACTGGCGTCCCTGACGTGATGACCATGAGGATGAGGAAGATCGCCGCGCAGCCATAGACCAGCCAGATGTAGGGGAGTAGGGGCAACTTTGCGCGAAGCCTGCGTCCGATGACCAGATAGAGGGCAATCGCAACCGCACCTGTGAGCGCCAACGCGCTGCCAAGAAGGGGATTGCTGCCCTGATCGGCTGTGCCGTCACCTGAGATGCCGATGATCACGCCGCCTGCGACGGCGATCAATAGCCCGACGATCACCAACTGCCGGAGCCGAACTCGCAAGAAGGCGAATTCTAAAAGCGCGACCCACAACGGACTGGTTGCCACAAAAACGACGCTGACCAATACCGTTGTGTATTCGAGCGAGGCGATCCACGTAGCAAAGTGCAGCGCCAGCAGCAGACCGGACGCACCCGCCATCAACAGGTCAATGCCGCTCAATGCTTTGATTTCGGGAAGATGTTTGCGTAAGGCGAAGGGTGTGAGCAGCAAGGCGGAGAGCGTCAACCGTCCGGCGGCGATCAGCAGCGAAGGCAACCCTTCGTTCTGCGCGAAACGGATGAAAATCGCCGCCATCGACGCGGCAAGTACGCCAATGGCGAGCACAACGTAGACGCGGGCGGGAGTCTGGCTCGGTTGGGTCATGAACGATCCGGTGGTGAAAGACACAGCACAATCTTAGCATCGGGTGAGTGTCCTGTACAAAAGAACAGTTTGTGCGTGGGCAAATGTGGACTTCGCTCAGGCATGTGTTACAATACATCTCGCTCTTACAGGATACGAACAAATAAGGAGACGTGTATCATGGCGTTTGAATTGCCCCCTCTTCCCTATGCCTCGAATGCGCTGGAACCCCACATTGACCAGCAGACGATGGAAATCCATCACGGCAAGCACCATAATGCCTACGTGACCAATCTGAACAAGGCGCTTGAAGGTCAGGCTGACCTGCAAAATAAGTCGCTTGAAGAACTGTTGACCTCGCTCAACAGCCTGCCGTCGAACATCCAGACTGCGGTGCGCAACAACGGCGGCGGTCACTGGAATCATTCCCTGTTCTGGCAGATCATGAGTCCGAACGGCGGTGGCGCACCGAGCGGCGATCTGGCGAATGCGATCAACAGCGCGTTCGGCAGCTTCGACGCTTTCAAGGAGCAGTTCGCTGCTGCGGCTGCCGGACGTTTTGGCTCCGGTTGGGCGTGGCTGGTGGTCGCACCGGATGGCAGCCTGAGCATTACGTCCACGCCGAATCAGGATAACCCGCTTATGGAAGGCAAGACGGCGATTCTCGGTCTCGACGTGTGGGAACACGCCTACTATCTGAAGTATCAGAACCGCCGCCCCGATTATATTGCGGCGTGGTGGAATGTGGTCAACTGGGAAGAGGTTGCCCGTCGTTACGCGGCGCGGTAGTTTCTATCTGCAAGGCTCTGAAACGCGGTACATGGGAATGTACCGCGTTTTGTTTTGGCGGCGTGTGACAACCCTCCTTTTTCTGTTTGTCACCTG
>DATGQJ010000681.1:0-4419 GCA_035304265.1 Oceanobacillus sp. | reverse complement strand
TGGTCGTCGTGCCGAAAGAAGACTCCTACACCGTTTACATCTGCACCGATACCACCTTTGCTTTCAATCCCGCCGAGCGCGAATGTTATGACGAATGGGTGATGAATGCCGCTTCGTTAGCGGGCATCTTTGAAGAGAAGTATCCTGATGTTACATGGGATGAGAGCATGACGCCGCCGCAGTTCGCGCAGCCATCAGAACGAACCTCGCGCCTGACGGAGCGGCTACGAACGCGGATGAATACCGGCTCGGCTTCCGATGAGAATCAGGATTAGCCCAGACCTTAATCTTGCATCATCTGGCATTCATTGTAATATTGCTATGGAGGATGATGTGATGACCAACCGATTACTTTCTCTTCTGTTCGCCGCTTCTGTTACCTGCCTTGCCCTCGTTTTGAGCCTTCAGCGTAAAACCGCAAGACCTTATGGTGAAAAGGATGCGGGTGAGCCGGTTGCTGTGCCAGAGGTCAACGTGCCCGGTTTCAGCTTCAGCAAGAATTGATCGTGAAGAGGGTAGTGTTTCTACGCGGTTAACGGATAATGGTGGCGCATTTGACGCCACCTTTGTAGACTTACCTTCAGCTATCTCAATTGACTGCGGACTTCCATCAGAATTTTACCCAGCATGTTCTTTCCACTCCCGTCTTTCCCACATCCCCAGTAGTAATCATGCGGCGCATTCTCGACGATTTCCTCGTCCCCTGTATTCAACAAAATCTCGCGAAGGTCGGCGTGTGTGTTGAATTTTGCCAGTACCGCTTTCCGCATCACGTCGTCTTTCATGCGCTCCCAATCACGACGCAAAGGCAGCTTTCGGTCACGCCCGATTTCGGCGGCTTGTTTCGGGGTTTTGGCATTGCGAACTCGTTCTTCGTGCGGCGTACCAGCAAACTTCTGCGCCTGAAAATAATGTTCACTCGTTCGCCAGTATTTGCCGTCAAGTTCAAACCCATGCTGCGAGAAGTTGGAAAAGCAACCATAAGGTTCGTCGTGTGCGCTGTAAAAATAGATTGTCAAAACAGTACCCTCATGCACCGCCAATTATCGACGATTTTAGATGCGGTGCTATCCCGTTTTCTAGGGTTTTTCAATAGAACTTTCATTCTATACTATGAAGTAGGCAGATGAGGATGATAGACGAGGTTTCATGGATCAACCTACCGTTGCCTTAACTCGTGTTTTCAACTACACACCTGAGGATTTGACCGCCAATCGGTCAGGCGAACTCACATCGAGGCAAATCGAATGGCTCAACAAGATTCGCCGCTCTTCCATGCGAAATGTCCGCGTTGGTAATCTACTGATTGTGGGCTTGCTCGCCCTGCTGTTCTTCATCCCCATTATCAAGGCTTTGGTGAATGGCACAATGCCGCTGGAAACCTTCGCCAAAGGGGTAATCGTCATCGGTGTTGTCGTTGGAGGGCTGGCGCTCGTCGTCTTCCGATCATCGAAAGCTGCCAGCCGAGATTACAGCCACCTGTCGGTACAGTGTTTTGAAGGTGTGGTGCGCTGCTGCAAGACCAATACCTATCCCGTGACCAGCCACATCGTGCGTTTCGATGATCGCACGTTTTTCATGCGCAATCGCGAACAACTCAATGCTTTTGAGATGGGACGGCGCTATCGCGTTTACTATGTCCACTACATGAACAGCGAATTTGTCCTCACCGTTGAAGCGCTTCCATGAAAAAAGGCGACCTGACTGGTCGCCTTTTTTTGCTTTGGCTGTAGATTACACCAGCTTGGCATCCACCGTGATTTCGCCCACGCCCGCCAATGCCCGCGCAATGATGCAGCCTTCCGCCTTGACCACGTGTTCCTTGAAGGTTGCTTCATCCACGCCCGGTGCGCTGGTCTCGTTCACCAGTTCGATCTTGCTGATCGAAAAGCCACTTTCGCCGCGCTCCAGATGTACTGTCGCGTTCGTATGTGAACGCTCGACGTTAAAACCGGCGCGTGAAAGATTCGCTGAGAGTTGCATGGTGAAGCAGCCCGCCAACGCCGCGCCGATCATTTCTTCAGGGTTGGTGCCTGATCCACTCTCAAAGCGCGATGCAAATGAGAATGGTCCATCATATGCGCCGCTGCCGAGCTTGATGTTACCATTGCCTTCCTGCAAGCTGCCACTCCACGTGGCTTCCGCTGTCCGTGCAGGCATGTGAACACTCCTTTTTAGGTAAAGCCGAATTGGTAGATCATAGGATAACCAATCTCCCTAGTTCCACCAACCCCACATACCTACCCATTCATCTTCGGTACGGTCTGACACTTCGTCGTCGTTGAATTCGGCAGACAGCCACAGGATCGCCTTCAACGCCGCCTTACGCATCGACGGGTCGGGATCGATCAGCGCCTCAAGGATGTAAGGCATGGTCGCCTCGTCCATCATCCACAGTGCCTCAGCCGCCGCGTGCCACACGTGGCTGTTGGCGTGGTTGAGCGCCTTCAACAGCACCGGAACCGAGGTCGGATCGCCAATCTGTCCGAGCGCCGTCGCTGCCGAATAGCGCACATAATCATTCTCGTCGTTTAGCAGCGTTGATTCCAGCGCATCCAACGCCGCCTCGTCGCCAATCGCGCCCAGCGCTTCGGCTGCCGCATAGCGGACATAACTGTTCGAATCCGCAGACAGCGCCTCAAGCAGTTCCGGTAACGCGCTTACGTCGGCAAGCGCCCGCAGTGCTTTGGCGGCTTCCCATCGAACGTAGCTGTTCTCGTCGCTCAACAGCGCCCCCGCCAGACCCGGCACTGCCTCTTCTTCACCGATCATCCCAAGCGCCTGCGCTGCCGCCCGCCGCACGTCCTTGCTGCGGTCACGCAGCCGGTCCACCAGCGCCGGAACCGCCGATGCTTCTCCCATCAACCCCAGGGTCTGCGCCACCAGCACCCGGATTTCACGATCCTTGTGCCGAAGCGCATCTATCAGTGCAGGTAGCACTTTCGGTTCGCGCATCTGGGAGAGGCGGTATAACGCATAGCGTTGCTTTTGTTTGTCATCGCTGCGCAAGTCATTGAGCAGTTGGTTCAACAGCGACGTATTCGACATAATGCGTTCCTCCTTTCCCATCATCCCTAAGTGTATACCCCGTGCAAACCAGTCGCAATGTTGGAAATTCAAACCATTGACAGGGCATCCAAACAGGCATATAGTTTGACACACAAATCATTTGGTTTCAAACGATTGGTAATCCAATGGATGCTGCTGAATTTCATCGCGTCATCATTGAAATCCGCGCGTTGATGATGCTGATCATGAAAACCACCACGGGAGACATCAACCAGTGTCTTGCGCAGAACAACATCGACCTCAACGCCATGCAGTTCGGGATGTTACGAGCACTTTATCATCACTCCTATACCTTGAGTGAGTTGAGCAAGTTCTTTGCGCTCGATCCTTCTACGCTGGTTCCGGTAGTGGATACGCTGGAACAAAAAGGCTTCATCGAGCGCGGGCGCGACCCCAATGATCGGCGGCGCGTTCCGCTTCACCTGACGGAAGCAGGACGCGATCTATTTCAAAGGGTCTCCGTCTTGCCTCATGACAGTGTTTTGGGCAGGAGTTTTAAGCAAATGGGCGAAGCAAAAACCCTGCAACTACTTGAACTACTGCGCGAGGTCGCTCAGACCATGCCTGAAGGGGAGGTCATTTTGTGTCATATGAGGGAGCACTTGGATCAGTATTCCGCTACACAAAACAAAACCGCATCTGACCTCGTATAAGTAGAGAGCACACAAAAAGGAGAACCAAATTGCAAGCACAAGCCGCACAATCGTGGAGGCGCGGTGGTCAGCGTCCGCGTGGCAACGGCGGACTCGGACGCGCCATTCGTTATCTGGGTAAGCAGCGCCGCTCGACCTTTCTGGCATACGGGGCATTGGTGGTCGCAACGCTGGCGCAGCTTGCCGTTCCGAAGCTGATCGAAAACATGATCAATGCTGTGACGGGGGGTGCTGTCGCGCCTCAAATTCTGGGCTTGCCCCCGCTGGTGCAGAACCTTGCCGCCGAAAGGGCAGGCTACACCATTGAACAACTACAGGCATATCAGGCGAATGCCGAATCGTGGCTGATCAATGCTGCACTCCTCATCGTCGTTTTTGCCGTCGCTCGTGCGCTGTTCTCGTTCGTGCAGGCGTACATGGCAGAGCAGACTTCGCAGGGTGTCGCCTTCGACTTCCGCAACGAGATTTTCGCCAAGATTCAGCGGCTCTCGTTCAGCTACCACGACCAGAACCAGACCGGACAGTTGATGATCCGCGCCACCGATGATGTGGAAAAAGTCCGTCTCTTCATCGCGCAGGGGTTGGTGCTGGCGGCGCAGGCGTTCCTGCTGTTGATCGCCACCCTCATCATTTTGCTGCTCACCAACTGGCAGTTGACGCTGGTGGTACTGCCCATCCTGCCGATAGCCTTTGTCGT
>DATGQJ010000680.1:0-8620 GCA_035304265.1 Oceanobacillus sp. | reverse complement strand
TTCATCGGCAACGACCAGATGGGCTACAAGATGACGCTGTGTACCCGCGACATTGCCATTTACTCGGCGATCTTTGTTGGTGGGCTGATTTACGCCTATCCTCCGGTACGGCGTCGCCTGCGCCCTGCTCCACTCTGGTTATATGCCCTGCTTGGTCTGGGTCCAATCGGGATAGATGGGTTCAGCCAGTTACTCGGCTACCCGCCCCTGAATTTATGGTCCCCCCGCGAAACCCTGCCCATATTTCGTATTGCGACGGGTGCGTTATTCGGCTTGATGAACGTATGGCTTGCTTTCCCCTACCTTGAGCTTTCGATGCGCGAGACCCGCGAACAAATTGAGGCGAAGCTCACCCAAGCTGGCATCAGACTCTAACCATCCTCAGAATCAAAAACCCCCGACTTATGCCGGGGGTTTTTGTTAGAGCTTTTTCCTTTAGCAGCTTCCTCCAGTGCAGCCGCTACCACCACCGGGACGTGTTGCTTGTGCCTGCGTTGGCGTGCGTGTGCGCGTTGGCGTGCTGGTCCGAGTAATGGTCGGTGTGTTCGTTGGACCCGCTGTCGGCGTGCGCGTCGGCGTGCGCGTCGGCGTGTTGGTCCGTGTGCCCGTAACCGTTGGCGTGCGTGTCGGCGTCGGCGTATTGGTCGGCGTCAAACAAACGACGTTTCCTGACGGACCATAGATCGCCGGGACTGGCGGATCAAAACTATATGGCGGCACATCTACTGTATGACCGAGCAGGGCAAGCCTATAGGTACGTCCAACCGCACCACCATCCGTATAGGTGATGGTCGCCGATTCATTGGTACCAAGCGGACCAAAATTACCGTCATCACGCGCGAACCAGTTATTGGAGGAAGTAGCTCGCCGCTGAACCTCATAGTATACCGTCGTCCCGGCAGGCATGGGCCAACCAACATTTGTCACCGTGAAGGTGAGGTCATTACCTGCGCCACCGCATACTCCCGTAATTTGCAGGGTAATCGGCGGGTAGGGTGTCGGCGTGTGGGTATCCGTCGGTCCCGGTGTGAAGGTATGTGTATGTGTAAACGTCTCCGTGTGCGTAAACGTATGCGTGTGAGTGTACGTATGCGTATACGTCGATGTTGAGTTGGGTCCAGCCGCAGGACCACGTCCGACGAGCGGCAAGGCTCGTGGTGCGCGGAAAGTTTCGTTCACCGCCGTACGTCGCGCGGTGAGCGGGAGATAGCGTGCCAGACCGAGCGGTGTAATCAATGGATGATTGAAGGTCACGACGATGTGAATAACCTCACCGGGACCACCTGCGTCCATCCACGGAATACCCTGATTTTGCAGCCAGCCCGCGTCACGGTTGCTGTTCTGACCGGGAGTGTCCGGTGCCCATTCGTTCAGTTCACACCAGGGCGCTTTTGGATCTGGCTCACTACCATCATGGGTGATAAAGCGAACATTATTGGTCGCCAAGTTATTGGGATCCAACATCGGACGCTGTTCGCTACAAATCATCACATGGAAATAGCCGGGTTGATCTGAACCTACGGGCTGGAAGTGATCAGGAAAGGTATCCGGGTCGGGTCCGTCTATACCGGGCAGCGGACGCTTCCATTCCTGATACCAGGGTACTTGATCCCACGAGGCGTACATGCCGTTGGCTGACGGCGTTGGCATCAGGCTGGGTGCCAATGCTAACCCAGCCGCACCGCGCCGCGCCTCATCGATGATGCTCAACAGACGCGCCATATCCCGGCGGCGATTCTGATCTTCAGGATCAGTCGGATCGCAGTCATCACCGCTGTACCACGTGGCGTAGAGACTTTCAGGTGCGCCAATGTAGTATTCCACCATTTCATCGGGGTTAGTACCGCCATTCGGAAAAACGGTCTGAAAGCTCCCACCACGTTGAAGTTCCACCGTATTATAACCCGGATGCCCAAGCATGATGCAGGGAACAATGGAATCAAGATCGCTGGATAATGCCGGGTTATCCGGATCAAACCTGATTTCAAGGTTCAGCGGATACTTTTCCTGATTGAACTGTCCCGTCGTCGTATAGCGTGCCGCAGCACGTGCCGCATTTTGCAGCGTCACCCACGCTTGAAAAATGCGTCCAAATTCGATAATGCCGAACAGCAGCAGCAGCAGAATTGGCAGGGTAATCGCAAACTCTGCCAGCGTTGCGCCGGTGCGCCGTCCTGATGAAGTGCTTAGTCGTTCCATATGCATTCCCCCTGTGGCAGCTACTGCGACAGCCGTGTGAACATACGTGATGCGATGACGCCAAAAACATTTTCCAGTTCCGATTGCGTACCAGCAGCAAAGTAGTTGCCACAACTTTGCATCGGATCAAGCGGTGTCCAGTTCCCTCTTTCAATAGGCGCAACATCCTGAATTTCGCAGGGACCTCGTGCTCCCCAATTGTCAAGGACTTTGTTCTCACATGTACCTGCGTCCAAAACCGAGTTGGGGATACGATTACCCATGACGCATTGCCAGTAATCGTCATCGAGTTGGTAGTTGTCGCCCACATCGGCAATGTAGCGCAGAAGTTGTTCACCCAGATAATCTTCATAGGTCCATGGCTGGCTCGTGCGGCAAGCCCAGTCTGCATCCTCGCACACACGCACGCCAGTTGCTGGATTAAATGCGCTGAAATCCAGACCAATGCCGATGGCAAAGATCGTCGGTAGTTGCTCGTTACTGCTACGCTGGATTGGGCTACGCTCATCTGTCGTGATGTCCGCAAGAGTCACCCAGTCCGCCCAGTCCCGGGCATAATCGTCGGTATCGTAGAACCATTTATCGCAGTCAGTATCAAGCTCAAAATGTGTCGGCGGCATGGGCATGGCACTGCAAAAATGGCGCGTCGATGGGTCTTTATCCGAACAGAAGGGGAATTCGTCGTCAAGCGTTAGCTCACCGGGATTCTCTTGTGTTCCATATGGGCACACTCCGAACGCGCCGTAATCCCCACCAATCGGGTCATAGGTTGTCGGTGTATCCTGGTTAAAAATCTCAGGATAGGTGCTGTAATACACATCAGGATTGGCATCGTAATCGATATCGCGCATCACTGGATCACTGGCACCCGATGCGCCGTCGCTCAACAAAACCATCAGCCAGATTGCGCCCTCAGTCCGGCCATCCTGGATCAAAGCGTGCTGCGCCTGTCCAAGCGCTGAACCGATATTGCCGCCGCCGCAGGCACCACGGTATTCGGCGTTTCGAATAGTGGGCCAATTCACATAGTACAGGTCATTTACGGCGGCAGCATAGGCAGAATCAGTAAAATAGGCTGGATCGTTCGCCCAATCCTGATCCCAGAACCAATCCGGTGTGCTGGCTGCATCGGTAAGCAGTGACCAGTACACAGATCCAAGAGCACGGTTATGAAGATGCAAACCCACCTGAGGTTCGTTCATTGCAGGAATATCCAACCAGCAGGAACTCTTGACAGGTTGGATATAAATGTCGTTAAAGACCGCTGTCTGGAAGTATTCATAGGGTCTGCCTTCCCAACCAAAGTCACCATTGTTGGGATCATATCTATCCGGATTCCAATTGATCAATCCATCCCAGAGACCATCAGGTGCGCCTGACATCGTCGCATTATTGTAATCGTCGGCGTAGAAAGAAGGCTCGGCACGCACGCCGATTACGTTATTGAGGATTGTTTCCGCGCCATAGCGGTCATTAAGCGTAAAATCAATCGGGCCGCCGTCAGGATTGTAATCGTGCTGTGTCTCGATCATCGAACGCTGCCCGCCAGCGCCATCAGGATCGATGATGTGGGCAGTGTGGTCGAAGGTGACAAATGCGACACGATCTCCGCGTAGAAAGTCAAGGCGTTCCAGGAACAAACCGGTAGCTGTACGAACGTCCTGGAATGGCTGACAAACCAGATCGTCGAAGAGATAATCTCCATTCGGGTCGTTGCAGCAGGCATAAGAGTCATACTGCGGGAAAAATCCGTCAAACCATGTGTTACCACGGAAGCGCTCCCGCACCCAATCAGCGCCGAACAGATTCACGTACTCCTCGTACAGATACTGAGGTATGCGTTTGGTTGACGAACTAAAAAACGCCGTGGCGAACGGTGCAGGTCGCACCCGACACATCTCGGACGGACGCAGCGCCCCTGGCGGTGAACCGGGAGGCAGGTATTCTACTGTGGGTCCGGTATAAGTAGCACCAGTGACCGGATCACGAACTACCGCGGGTGCTGAGCCTGAAACTATCCCAAACCATGGGTAGGTAGCCCCTGTAACCGGGGGGCGATTGTTCACGTCCATGATTTGGTTCATTGAGCGATTGATGACGTTTCCCCACGCTGGATAGTCATTCAAATCCATATATGGTGGGACGTAGCGATAGTAATATCCTCGCTCTTCCCAGTCCTCATAGGTGGTTTCATAAGCCATAGACTCGGAAACGTCAAGGATCAACACGACATCAAGCACCGCCGTTTGCGAAATCGACGATTCTTCAAGCGTAATACTTGGGAACCCTAAAAGACGAAGGAACACCGTCGGCGCTTCGATCTGCGCAGTGACCCGCACCAGTTTCAATTCATTGTCTTTACACAGTTGTTCATAGCGTCTACGGTCTTCCGGGTTGGCAGCCGGATTATCCCCTGTTTTGGCATATGGAGGATTGGGACTATAGAGATACAGTTCTTGAGAGCTTGTATCAAGTGGTCTCACCTGTGTGTATGCGCCTATAGTGACTGTGCGGAAAGGCAACTGTTGAGCCTGGCAGGTTTCAACCAAAACCTGACTCGGATTTAAGCCATAAACTTCGATAAACTGCCGCGCAGCCAAATTGAGGTGCGCGATACTGGCGGCTTGTTCATCGGCTTCCGTCGGCTGGTTCGGATCCCGGCGCATTTGTCCGGCTGCCGCCACCGCCGCAGAGTCTACCGCACGTCGCAGCGTGCTGTAGCGAACAAAAAGCAGCGACACATCCGTCACAATGCCGACAAATGCACACAATGCGATAAAACCAATCGCGAGTATGGCGAGCGCCTGCCCGGTCTGTCCACGCCGAAACAGATGCTTTCTGAGAGGGGACATAGTTCTTCCAATCATAATTCCGCCTATCAATGGAATACGATATTGGGCGCAACCGATGGGAGCGGAAATGCCGCCCACACATAAATAGTCGGGGGTTCGCCATCTGGACTAAACATGCCATACACCGGATTAAAAACCGGGAGTTTCAACAGCATTTCATGTCGCCAATAAATTTCTGTAAGTACAAGCCCGGTTCCTTCTAGCATCCTGCGCCGCTCAGGGGTGTCCGCGTAGCTGGACAGATTGAGCATTGCTTCAACGTCGGCAATCGACCATTCAGACCCAAGGCACAATGTTTGTCGCTGCCGACCATCCGGTTCAGTAAGCACGACCCGGTGCTGTCCGATGAACGAAAATCCGACTTGCTTCTCCCTCAGTTCGAGATTGATCTGGTTAACGTCGTATCCCGGATAAATCTCACTGAAAACCGGATTCGAGATAAAAAGCGGGTCGATGGATGGGTCATAATCATCGATATATCGGTCAATGAAGTTATTGCCATTCAGATCAAACGGGTCACGCGGATCCATGCTGGCAGTAAAGGTATTGCTTCCCGGTGCAGTTTCAACGGCATCGCATTCATTGGCGTTAGTGGGATAACGCCCGACCACCATCATCCGAACATCACCGGTTTCCCCAATGTCCGCTGGATCGACTGCTTCAATCGAAAATGCTGAAATAATAATGTCGTCAACACCGTTTTTCGGATTCATCAAGAGAGGCTCCAACGTATTTACCATCGTACAAGCCACATCGTTATAGAAATGGAAAATGCGGCAACCTTCACCCGTACCGCTGTAGCGCAAGCCATCGGTCACATGATGGATGGTCCGCTGGTATTCTTCCCTATCGGCTATCGCATTCTCGATAATGTCCTGATCACCTCTGGGATCGCCACTGTAAGCCATGTAACCAACCCGTTGTGCCTGAAATTCTGCACTGAGGGCTTCAATCGGCAAGTAACTCGCCTTGTTATCCCAAGCCAGAGGGCTGCTTGAAGCACTGAGTGTCGCAGCGCGGCGTGCGCCTGCACGGGTCACATCGAGGAGCGTGAGATAGTTGTTGGCGAACCAACCAATCTCAACCATCCCGGACAAGAGAATAAGTAACAAAGGGACAACGGCTGCGGTTTCAACCAGCGCCTGCCCAGCCTGCCGTTTCCCGTACTCGGCGGGAGTGCCATCTAAGATTTGAATAATCTTTGCCAATAGCTTTCGCATAGCACAACTCTCAGTCACTGACAACAGCAGCAGAAGGAGATAGAATCCTTGCAGAATTTATCTTACCACAAGGCTTTGCTTTCCAGAGTGCGGCTACTGTGAAGAAAATGATAGAGTTTTGTGCAGAGATTTTCAGGGGATACTGGCTGTCGTCAGGACGGCACCCGTTAGCACCGTCCTTTATCGACACCCTTAACTTGCGCGGGATTGATCTTCAATTTGGGCACGCGCTTTAATGACATAACCGCGCCCATGCCGGGATTGTAGAATTAACGGACGCTCCGGGTCCTGCTCAATTTTCCGGCGCAGGTTATGAATGTGGTTGCGCACCAACGCCGCGTCGCCTACACCATCAGGGTACTGCCACACATTGGTGAGCAGTTCTTCAGTCGAATGAAGCCGATAAGGGGACAGGCACAAATAACGCAGCAGCTCGAATTCCACACGGGTCAACATGACTTCGCGTTCATTGATGAAGACACGATACTGACTGGGAGAAATGCGGATGGTGGCGACTTCACCATCGACATAGTAGACCGAACGACGGATGTGTGCCCGAACACGAGCAGCCAGTTCACGCGGCGCAAAAGGTTTGCGAATGTAATCATCGCCGCCGCTTGCCAGTGCTTCTACAACTCCATAGGAGGAGTTTTGTCCTGTTAGGATAATGATTGGCGTATTTGCCGTGTGGGGCAGCGCCCGCAGCCTACGGCAGAGCGTTAATCCATCCACCTCCGGCAGCAATGCATCGATCACGAAAAGATCGGGGGTGGTTTTCTCAAGCATTTCCAGTGCGGAGTGGGCGGAATACGTTCGCAGCACACGGTAGCCTTCGCGCTTCAGCACGAGTTCTACCATGTCCAGCACCTGAGCATCGTCGTCAACTATCATGATCTCGTACATAAGCGTCACACTCACAGGCTAGCAACCCTAAACAATTGCAGTATAGCCTGAGACGTGACGCCTGTGGGCAAAATTTCCGTGAATTATTTATGAAATTTAGATTCATAATTGTTTCGAGCCTAGCTCGAAATCATGTAGCCCACTCCATGAATCGTGCGAATGTACTTCCGGTTGCCGCCCTTCTCGATTTTGGCGCGTAGGTTGCGCACGTGCGCACGTACAAGGTCAGGATCGCCTGTATTCGGTGGATATTCCCAGACTGCTTGTAAGAGATGTGATGGTGAAAGCGCCTGATTGGGGTGTTCCATCAAATAGCGCAGCAAGCGGTGCTCGGTCTGGGTAAGCTGGATGACCCGATCATCAATGCAGACACGATAGGTATCCGAATCCAGTTCAAGATCGTTGAGTTGAAGCACGCTGTTGTTTTTGTCACGCGCTCCACGCCGCAGAAGTGCCGCGATCCGTGCCCGCAACTCTGCAAGTTCGAATGGCTTGATCACGTAGTCGTCTGCACCTGCATCCAGCCCTGCGACAATATCTTCTGTTCCACCTTTTGCGGTCAGGAACAGGACAGGAAGTGATATGAACCGCGAATCCTGACGCAACTTACGGCAAATCGTAATGCCATCCAACTCGGGCATGATGATGTCCAGAATGAGCAAATCTGGCGTTTTCTGTTCCAGCATCGCTAACGCTTGATGTCCGGAACTGATCAAGGTGACATCATAGGCTTCGAGCTTCAGCACTCGCCCAAGCGTATCGAGCACCTCGTTGTCATCGTCTACTGCAAAAATATGAGTCACGCTAAACCTCGCTTCATAACCGGAAGGCGGACGAAAAATTGTGTGCCTTGATTTGGGGCGCTCTGAACGGTGATGCTGCCGCCTATTCGATCAATGATCTGGCGGCATATATGGAGTCCCAATCCCGTCCCTTCGCCGACAGGCTTTGTAGTGAAGAATGGCTTGAACACCTCGTTGAGCAAATGCTCCGGTATTCCGGGTCCATTGTCCCACACTACAACCTCAATATAATCATCATGCCGTTTGTGGTGAACATCAATGCCCATTTCTGCATTTTCGCGTCCCAGAAGCGCATCATGCGCATTCAGGAGCATGTTCAACCACACGTCGTCCAGTTCGCCGGGCACAGCCCATACGGTTGGCAACCCATCTTGTGGCAAGTTTGAATGGAGTTTGATGCTTTCTCGCTCAATGTGAGCGCGAACCAGACCCAACGTATCCTCAATGGTTGCGAGCAGATTCACCGCCTCTGGTGGATCGTTAGATAGATTGGGGCGCACGGTTGCCAGCAAGCGACGCACGACGCCGCCCGCGCGTTTCCCCGCCCGAAGAATAGCACTCAACGACTGATAATTGTCTGAGCCTTCCGGCTCTTTCAGAAGCAGTAGCTCGGTATCGAGGACAATGGTTGTAAGCGGATTAT